>NZ_JBFODJ010000049.1:0-28226 GCF_040908265.1 Aeromonas sp. R5-1 | reverse complement strand
CGATTGCGCACGACCTGATGGGTCACTCCCTGCGCTTTGCTGAAACTGGCATACACCCCGGCGCCGTCGCTACACAACACCGCATCTGACGAGACAAGGGGTGTCAAAACAGCTATCACCGTCTCGGCATTCATTTTCTCCAACTGAAAATCCGCATGGTGACCAGCCCGGTCCTGAACCACCATCACCGGGATGTAATCCGGCCCTGTGCCTCGGGTACGGCCTTTGCCCCCACGGTGGCGGGCCGGGCGGGGCAAACCACGTTGCCCTTTAAACGACTCCAAGAAGAAGGTCTCATCAACCTCGACGATACCCCCTTCCCGTGCCGCCTGGTGACTCGCCATGGCTTTCAGGAAGCGGTGACGCCACAAGAAGGCGGTATTTTTACAGACTCCGCAGCGGACGGCAGCCTGTCGGACGGTCAGACCGTCGATGAGGGCCTGGGCGTAGTCTTCCCAGCATTGTGCCTTGCGAAGTCGAGCCAGAGGCGTCTTGGTGAGAACGGAACTGGTGCGCAGACACTGCTTGCAGCGATAACGACGCAGCCCTCGACTCCAACCCCAGGGAGCCAACTGCGTAGCCTCGGCCTGACAGTGAGGGCAACATCGACAAGCGGGGAGTTGAGCGGCCAGCGAGGTGATTGGGTGAGGGGTAGTGAGTTCATGTTGCGCGAGGCGACGCTGGCGCATGGTGAGCTGTGGAAAGAGAGACAGTAGATGTTGAAAGGCTTGGGTATCCATGATGGAGGCCCTCAGGGTGATGACCTACTTCAAGGTTAGCCTTTCAACATGTAATTGGGACAGCGCCTTTTTCATACCCGTTCATGGCCGATGCTTCATGTCACTGCGCATCTTCTATCACCCCCACTACTCCGCCTTGAGGCTGCCCGAGCGTCACCGCTTCCCCCTGGCCAAGTACCAGGCGCTGTTTGAACGCCTCGTCGCCCTCGACTATCCGCTGGCACAGGCCACCCCTGCCAGCCGTGAGCAGATAGAGAAGGTGCACGATGCGGCCTATGTACAGGCCGCCCTCACCGGTACTCTCGATGAAGGGGCCATTCGCCGGCTCGGCTTTCCCTGGTCTCCCCTGCTGATTGAACGTACCCTGCACTCGGTCGGCGCCACCCTGGCCGCCAGCCGCCACGCCCTTGCGCAGGGCTGCGGACTGCAGATTTCCGGCGGCTACCACCACGCACACCGGGGGTTTGGCAGCGGCTTCTGCCTCTTCAACGATCTGGTGATCGCGGCACGAACCTGCCTGGACGAGGGACTCTGCGAGCGGGTACTGATCGTGGATCTCGATGTCCATCAGGGAGATGGCAGCGCCGCCCTGTGCACGGGCAGCCGTGACATCATCACCCTCTCCCTGCACGGAGAACACAACTTCCCCCGCCACAAGCCGGCCTCCCATCTGGATTTTCCCCTGCCAAGCGGCATAGAGGACGACGCCTATCTCGAGACCCTGAACCAGGCCCTCGCCCTGGCTCATCGCCTCTACGCCCCCGACTTCATCCTCTATCAGGCCGGGGTGGATGTGCACCGGGACGACGAGCTAGGCTACCTCTCCCTGAGCGACTCAGGCGTGCGCCAGCGCGATGCCATGGTCTTTGACTCTGCGCTTCGCCACGGGCTGCCCATCACCGCCGTACCGGGCGGGGGTTACCGGCGAGACTGGCAGCAGTTGATCCCGCTGCACCTCTCGCTCTTTGAAGCAGCAAGGCACCGGTTTGGTTGAGCGGCACCGCCCGGCCCATGACGAAAAAGAGGCGACCCTTGGGTCGCCTCTTCTATATCCGTGCACAGGGATGATGACGCCGTCTGCCCTCAGGCATGGGCCATTGGCGTCGGGTGCTCGCCCATCTTGCGCAGCAGCATCAGCAGATAGACCAGGGAGACCCCGGCAATCACCATGAACAGCAGATGATCCGAGTAGTGCTGCATCAGGAGCGCCGTCAGGGTCGGTCCGAGCAGGCTGCCGATGGTGTAGCTCAGCAGCAGCGCCTGGTTCATGGCCACCAGTTGATGCTGCTCGACCTTCTCGCAGGCCCAGGCCATGGCCACCGGATAGAGCGTGAAGCCCGCGGCCCCCAGAATGAACAGCGTCGGTCCCATGGCTGCGTTGCCGAGCATCGCCATGGCCCCCAGGATCACCACCAGCACCTGTACCCGCAGCACCGGCAGGCGCCCGAAACGATCTGCCAGACGCCCCACCGGCCATTGCCCCAGGATGCCGGCGCTCACCATCACCGCCATCCAGTAGCCGATGGCCCCGTCGCTCACCCCCTGGTGGTTCAGATAGAGCGGCATCAGACCATAAAGCACCCCCAGCACGATGCCGGAGAGGATGCAGCCGTTCACCCCCAGACGCGCCTGACGCAGGCGCAGCATCGGCCAGACCGGAGTCCTGGCCTGGTGGTTGCCTGACGGACTGGCGATGCGGGTGAACAAGAGCGGCAGCATGGCCGTCAATACCAGGGCGGTCACCCAGGGCAGCACCGCCATCAGCGACGTCGGCACTTTGCTCACCAGCAGTTGCCCAAGCACGGTGCCCACGTAATAGACCATCATGTAGGCGGCCAGCAGGCGACCCCGATTGCGGGCGTTGCCGCTGCACATCAGCGCGCTCTCCACCACCACCCAGATCATGGCGCAGCCGACACCGGCGATGAATCGCCAGGCGAGCCAGCTCCAGAACGTCACGGTAATGCCGAGCCCGACGCAGCCTGCGGCAAAGAGCGCACTGGCCAGGTAGTAACTGCGATTGAAGCCGCAGCGGGCGATGAGTCTGCCCGCCAGCAGGGTTCCCAGCAGGTTGCCGGTGAAATAGGAGGAGCCGACCATGCCGACCTGCCAGGTGGGCAGATGCTCATGGGCGAGCCAGAGCGGCACCAGGGTATTCAATACCGCGATGGCCAGGGTCAGCAACAGCAGGCCACAGAGCAGGAGCAGCACCGGGCGGGAGTATGTGGTCATGGATAGAACCGTGGGGAGAGGCAAAATGCGAGCGCATCATGCCACCGCCTGTGCCTTTGTCAATCGGCACTGAGGCCGGGTCGCAAGGTTTTTCTGCCCACCGTGATGGCAACGCGGCACGGCCCTCCCCTGACGGGAGCCTCATCCCCTTGATTGGCCGACACCTTGGTCATGATGAGGGGAAGCGGGCGGTTGAATATCGACTCTGTGCCTCCCTCACGCCAGAGCGCCATGACCAGAAGAGGCGGCCCAGGGCCGCCTCTTCTTGCTATCAAGCACAACCTATCGTGCACAACGCCGGTCAGCGCTGGCGCTTCTTGGCGTACTTGCGACGAGCCCGGGCCTGGCGCTCCTCTTCCCGCTCCGCCTTCTCCCTGGCTTTCTGCTCAGCCTCGGCCTCGGCTTCCACTATCTCGACGCTCACCATCTCTGGCGTCTCCAGGGAGATCCGCCCCAGCATGCCGGACCGGAATTCATTGACCAGGATTTCCGAGGCCTTGTGCAGATCCGCAAGCCCCCCCTTGCGCATGAAGCCGCGCTGACGGGCAATGAGATCCAGCAGCTCGATCTCGGTCTCCGGCAGCTCGCTCAGCTGGTAGCGTGCCTTGATGCGCTCCGGATAGGCCTTGATGAAGTAATCGGCGGCAAACATGGCGATGTCGGCGTAATCGAAGACGGTATCCTTGATGGCCGCCGTGATCGCCAGTCGATAACCGCAGGAGGGCGGGTTGAGCTTGGGCCACAGGAAGCCAGGGGTGTCCGTCAGGATGACGTGGTTGTCGAGCTTGATCCGCTGCTGGGACTTGGTCACCCCCGCCTCGTTGCCGGTCTTGGCGATGATGCGCCCCGCCAGGGTGTTGATCAGGGTGGACTTGCCCACGTTGGGGATGCCCATGATCATGGCGCGCACCCCGCGCAGCTCGAAGTTGCGCTCCGGCAGCATCTCGTGGCACAGGGTCAGCAACTGCTTGATTTTCTCCGGCTCCTGCTGGGTCAAGGGCAGTGCCTTGATCCCCTTCTCCTGCTCCATGTGGGCCACCCACAGCGCGGTGATCTCGGGGTCGGCAAGGTCTGCCTTGTTGAGCACCTTGATCACCGGCGTCTCCCCGCGCAGCTCCGGCACCAGGGGGTTCTCGCTGGAGAAGGGGATGCGGGCGTCGAGCATCTCGATGATGACATCGACCTGGGGCATGACCTCTGCAATCTCTTTGCGGGCCTTGTGCATGTGGCCGGGGAACCAGTTGATGGACATATCCGTTACTCTCTCATTGGCATGCGGTCCCCTCTCGGGGCTGCGGGCGCTCGGGGTTGCGGGTGCGTGGTGATGCGCCAGACCGCTGGCACTCATCGCAAGGGGGCGCATTTTACCTGCTGCGGCCCCGATTTGACAGGCTATTCTGGCCGGGTGTTGTCACCCGGGTGGCCGGATGCCTACCACGCCACCGGGAGGTGAGTGGCAGAACACAATCAACATAACCCATTGATATAAGATAACATTTGCAAGGCGCTTTCACCGTATTGTCATCTCTCTGCACTAAAAGTGTCATCTGCCCCCTCTAGGCTGCGCTCAGGTTTCACAAGGAGCGAACCCCAATGAGAAAGATGGCAGGACTTGCAGTGATGATAGGCGCCGCCCTGGCCGCCGGCTGCAACTCCAACAACGACAGCAACACCCCGGAACCCAGCGCCAAGAACGTGATCTTCTTCCTCGGCGACGGCATGGGTCTCAACACCCTCACCGCCTCCCGGATCTATGGCGTCGGCGAAGAGGGCAGCCTCACCATCGACACCCTGCCGGAAACGGCCTTCATCAAGACCTTCTCCCACGATGCTCAGGTGACCGACTCGGCCCCCTCCATGGCGGCCTACATGACCGGGGTCAAGAGCAACAACGGCGTCATCAGCATGGACAGCGACGCCACCCAGGAGAGCGATTGCAGCCAGAGCGGCGGCAAAGCGGTGACCACCCTGCTGGAGCTGGCCAAGGCCGATGGCCGTGGCACCGGCGTGGTCACCACCACCCGGGTCACCCACGCCACCCCGGCCGCCACCTATGCCCATATCTGCAACCGGGACCTGGAGGCTGATATCGCCGTCCAGATGGTGCCGGGAGGCAGCGGTTACAACAGCGCCCTGAAGGAGGGGCTGGATGTGGTGCTCGGGGGCGGCAGCGGCTTCTTCCTGCCCAGCGCCGACAAGGGCAAGCGGGAGGACGGTCGCAACCTCATCGACGAGATGAAGGCGAAGGGCTATCAGTTTGCCGCCACCCTGGACGAGCTGAACCAGGCCGATGCGAGCAAGCCGCTGCTGGGCCTGTTTGGCTCAAGCCACATGAAATATGACTTGGACCGACCCGCCAGCGAGCCGTCACTGGCCCAGATGACCCTGGCTGCCATCAAGCAGCTCAAGGGCAAAGAGAAGGGCTACTTCCTGATGGTGGAAGGGGGGCGCATCGATCACGCCCTGCACGACACCAACGCCAAGCGTGCCCTGCAGGATACCCTCGCCTTCGACAACGCCATCCAGGCCGCCATCAATGAAGTGAAGAAAACCGATCCCGAGCTGAAAAACACCCTGATCGTGGTCACCGCCGACCATGACCACACGCTTGTGCTCAACGGGTACGCCAAGCGCACCGGCAAGACCACGGCAGGCAATGCGGGCGTGCTCGGGCTGGTGAAGAACTACGAGACCGGCGAGCCGAGCAAGGATAGCGATGGCATGCCCTACACCATCATCGGCTTTGGCAACGGCTACAACCGGGTGGACGGCCCGCGCAGCAGCGTGGCGGCCCTCGACGACGCTACCGTCTCCGCCGACGACTATCACCAGGAGGTGGTGGTCAAGGTGGGCGAGATAGGCAACGAGACCCACGGCGGTACCGATGTCTTCCTCGGCGCCATCGGCCAGGGAGCGGAGCGCTTCCACGGCTCTCTCGACAACACCGCCGTGTTCGGCAAGATCAAGGCTGCGGCCAAGCTGTAAGGGATTATCAGGATGAACATCACCATGAAAAAGACGCTGGTCTGCACCGCCCTGCTCGGCACGCTTGGCGGCCTCTCCCAGGCGCACGCCGCCGATGCCAAGAACGTCATCCTCTTTATCGGTGACGGCATGGGTCCCACCGTGCTCACCGCCACCCGCCTGTTCAAGGTGGGGGAAGAGGGGGATCTCGAGATGATGAAGCTGCCCCAGAGCGCGCGCATCAAGACCTTCTCCCACGATGCCCAGACCACGGACTCCGCCCCCTCCATGGCGGCCTACACCACCGGCGTCAAGATGAACAACGAGGTGATCGCCATGAGCAGCGACACCAGGGCCGTGGCACCGTCCAAGGATGCCAACGGCAACAAGGGCATCAACAACTGCACCAGCGACAACGGAAGCCCGGTGCCCACCCTTCTCGAGCTGGCCAAGGCAGCGGGCAAGTCGGTGGGGGCCGTCACGACCACTGAGCTCACCCATGCCACCCCGGCGGCGACCTATTCCCATATCTGCCACCGGGATGCGGCCTACGCCATCGCCGAGCAGGCGGTACCGGGCGGAGCCGGCTTCAATCAGGCGCTGGGGGATGGGGTCGATGTGCTGATGGGGGGCGGCGCCAACCACTGGACGCCCTACAGCGCCAGCAACAAGGGCGGCCGGGCCGACGGCCGGGATCTCACCGCCGAGCTGACCGCCCGGGGCTACCGCTATGTCACCACCAAGGATGAGCTCTCTGCCGTCAACTCGGGCAAGGTGCTGGGGCTGTTCAGCACCAAGTCACACCTCGACTACGAACTGGACCGCGTCGCCAAGGGGGCGGCCAGTACCCAGCCGTCCCTCTCCGAGATGACCGCCAAGGCGATCGATCTGCTCAGCCAGAACAGCCAGGGCTACTTCCTGATGGTGGAGGGGGGGCGTATCGACCACGCCCTGCATGCCACCAACGCCAAGCGATCGCTGACCGATGCGGTAGCGCTGGACGAGGCGGTCAAGACGGCCCTCGGCAAAGTGGATTTGAGCGATACCCTGATCGTGGTTACCGCCGACCACGACCACACCATGACCATCAACGGCTATTCCGCCAAGGGCAACAAGGTGCTGGATCTGGTCAAGAACGCCGATGGCTCGACCCAGAACGACGCGGACGGCAAGCCGTTCACTACTCTGGTGTTCGGCAACGGCCCCAACCGCCAGGACCAGCGCCCCACCCTTACCAGCGATGAGGTGATGGCGGATGACTACCTGCAGGAGACCGGCGTCAAGCTCGGCTCCGAGACTCACGGCGGCGGCGATGTGATGCTGTTCGCGGGCGGCGCAGGCAGCAGCCAGTTCAAGGGCACCCTCGACAACACCCGGGTGTTCGGCAAGCTCAGGGAGGCCCTCGGCCTGTGATAAAGGGGCCCGGCACCGCGCCGGGCCCGTTTTCCGTCGAGCGAGAGACGATGATGAAATATCTGCTTTCTTTATGGCTGCTGGGCAGCGCCCTCTCCTTTCCCCTCCTGGCCGACGAGGTGCCCGATCTGGCCGCCCGCATCCGCTACGTGGACAGGGTGACCGGCAGCGACGGCATCACCCGGGAGAGCCAGTGGCAGGAGAAGTGGCTGCGCGTCGGTGACCAGGTGTGGAGCCAGCGGCTCATTCCCGTTCCCCTGGCCCGAGCCTATCACGCCACCCACGATGCCCGCCCCGGCCACAAGCACTTCACTCACCAGATGGCGGCGCGCTGGGTGACCCGCAGCGAGGGAGACGCACTCCAGTTGCGCTACGCCGATGCCTGGCACAACCAGCTGGTGGAGGTGCCGCAGGAGGAGTACGGCCAGGTGGCCTTCAAGCCGGAGTGGGCGCGGATCCGCCACCTCATCAACCCTGCCCTGTTGGAGGGAATGACACCGCTGGATGAGGCTGCCCCCGACCAGGCGAACTGGTATGAGACCCGTGAAGGTCGCCAGCGTACCCGCATCCTCTGGTCGAGCCGCTGGCAGTTGCCCCTGGTGGTGGAGTCGGCAAGCCTCGACGGTTATCGCAGCTACCGGATGGAGGTGACGCTCAAGACGCTGCCAAAGACCCTCCCCTGGCAGCAACTGGCAGGGTACCAGACCCTGGATCTGCGGGATTTCTTCGACTGATCCCCCCAGGCGGCAATCGCCTGGCTGACATGGCGTAACGGGATGTTACACTCTCTGTACTCATCCCGGACCCGAACATCCATGCGCCTTGTTACTCTGCTTCTGCTGCTCTCCCCTCTGATCGTCTGCGCCTTTTCGGCCCGTGCCGTGGTCGTCGTGGCCGCGGACATTCCCCCCTATGTGATCCGCGCCCAGCAGGGTGCGCCGAGCGGCATGGCCATCGAGGTGCTGGAGGAGGCTGCCCGCCGCCTCGGGGAACCGCTCGAGATCGAGTTGATGCCGCTGGCTCGCGCCCTCAGCCAGGCCAGCCACCGCCCGGATGTCCTGTTGTTGCCCCCGGCCCGAAACCCCCAGCGCGAACCACTGTTTCTCTGGATTGCCCCCCTGCTGGAGGAGGCCTTCGTGCTGGTCAGCCATCGCCGTCACCATCCAGCGCCGCTCTCCATGAAGACACTGCCAGGCCTCACCGTTGGCGTGATGCGTGGCTCCCATAGCCAGAGCCTGATCCAGCCGCTGACAGGGGTGACCCGGGAGCTGGTCACCGAGGAGGTCAGCAACGCCAGCAAGCTGGCGCGCGGCCGCATCCAGGCCTGGGCGGTGGCCTGGAACACCGCCCGTTACAACCAGCAGCGGGCGGGCCTGCCGCTCCCGGATCTGGTGCGGGGCGAGACCTTGCAGCAGAGCACCCTCTACCTGGCCGCCAGCCCCCGCTTCTCCCGCAGCGAGGCGCTGCGCTGGCGCCGGGTCATTCAGGAAATGAGGGAGGATGGCAGTCTCGCGCGCATCCTGCACCAGTACGATTACCAGGCTCCCTGATGAGACAGTCAGTCCAATTGCCAAACCACCCCAGAATGGTTATGGTATCTCCATGAAAGCAATCATGATTTTTTCCAGTACGCTCACACCCCGCTGAGCCCCCGCCCTCGCCCCGCTGCGCGAGTCGCTCGGGGGCATCGCTTTTGCTGTCTGCTTTTTACCCTTGCACCGTTTTTTGTCGACCAGTCTGCCCGTCATCCTGGTCCCTTCAGTCATTGATAAGGAAATACCCTATGAAACAGCCTCATCTCGTCATCTCCAGCCTGGATCTGGATCGCATCGAACAGCTGCTTGGCAACCACCCCCAGCACCTTGCCCTGCAAGAGGAGCTGGATCGCGCCGAGATCCGCGAACCCGCCGACATGCCGCCGGACGTGGTGACCATGAACAGCACGGTGCGCTTCAAGATGCAAAACAGCGGCAACGACTTCTGCCTGACGCTGGTCTATCCAAAGGATGTACAGGGGGACGAATCGAAGATCTCCGTGCTGGCGCCAGTGGGCAGCGCCCTGCTGGGGCTCAAGGTGGGTGACAGCATCGCCTGGCCGGGGCCGGCCGGTCGCACCATCCAGGTGGAGATCCTGGAAGTGGTCTATCAGCCGGAACGCGCGGGGGAGCTGCACCGCTGACAGGAGGCCATTCTGGTCTGATGCGACCAGGTAGCTGACTCGGTATACCTTTGTCCGGTCGGAGCCAAGGGCCACCGGCCGGGCATGACCTGACGTGGGATCAGGCCCCCTGACAGATCCGGTTCTTGCCCTCCCGCTTGGCCTGATAGAGAGCGCGATCGGCCTGGCTGAACAGGGTGTCAAAGTGCCATTCACGGGCGCTGGGCGCCCACCCCAGGCTGGCCGTCACCCGGACCCTCTTCAGCCCCAGCGTTTCTATCCCCTGGCGGATCTGCTCGCAGCGTGCCTGCTGGGCCAGGGGGTCCCGCTCGGGCAACAGCAGCACAAACTCCTCCCCGCCGAAGCGGCTGGCCACCAGATCCCGCTGGCCGGCAAGATAGCGACCCACCGCCTCCAGCACCCTGTCCCCGGTCTCGTGACCATGGCGATCGTTGATCTGCTTGAAGTCGTCGAGATCCAGCACCACCAGCGCCCCCTGCCTTGCCATCGTCACGCAGTGATCCATGAAGCCGCGCCGGTTCAGAAGGCCGGTCAGGGGATCCTGGCTGGCCTGTCGCCGCAGGGCCAGGGCCCGGTACTGGGTACAGAGCAGCAGCACCCCGAAGGTCGACAGATAGTTGCCCATCAGCATGGAGAGGAAGGGGAGCACATTGACCGCATGCTGATCCATCAGGACCCGCACCTCGCCGCCGAGCAGGGCCCCCATGCGCACCAGATTGAAACCGTAGAGCAGGATATTGACCACGGTGAACACCAGCACAGCGGGCAGATAGTCAGGGTAGCCATGGCGCCAGATGAGCCAGACAATCACCGCCCCCACCATCATGTAGCTCAGGCAGGCCAGCAGCACCCGGGGGGCCATCTTGTCGTTGAAGATGACGCTCCAGCAGAGGATCAGCAGGTAGACCAGCATGAAGAGGGTGAATGCCCGCCAGTTTGGCGGCTCCCCGAAGAAGCGCTGGATGGCGAGTGGCATCAGGGCGAGGCAGAAGGTGATGAGCAGGTTGGCCAGCCAGATCCCCGCGATATGGGGGGAAAATGCCTGCATGAAGAAGAGCGATTGCGCCGCCAGGGCACAGAGGCTGGACCACCATCAGAGCCCGAGACCGGGTATTTCCCTGTGGGTCGACCAGATGATGGAGAGGGTGATGAATCCCAGGCTGTAGCCCCCAAGGGCCATCAACATCAGGGTAAATACGTCCAGATTGAGCAGAATTGAGGCGTCCATTCCCGAACCTTCCAATGGGGATGGCTGAGTATATGGGAAGCCCATGACAAGACACAGAGGGAGCCTATGGGCCGGGCAAAAATATTTGCCCGACTCGCACGTCCTACTCCCCGTGAAGCGTGCCGGACAACGCCCTGTCTGTGCCCGGATTTTCCACCGAGACGGCCGCCGGATATTTTGCGCTTGAACCGGCGCCATTAGATAGATATGTTGTTTTCATGTGGTTTTATGAGTCACCACGAGGGATAAAAGTCTCCATAACTTATTGAGTCTTCTGGCACAAACAGGTTTTGGTACATTTTTCATCCAACGAACCATTCATAGAATCTCATATGGGGCTTTTGCCCCGACCAAGACAATAATCCTGTCTTGCCTGCTGCCGGATGCAGCAGTCTCTTGTGCCATGGAGTCGCACGGGAGCAGGTTCAAGGCCGACCACATTTACGACAGAGACGTCATTTATGATCAAAAAACTCATTCTCTCTACCCTGCTGCTGTGCGGGCTGGCCAACGCCGCGCCCACTTCCACCCTGGATGCCGTGCTGGAGCGCGGTGTGCTGCGGGTCGGTTTCGATGCCGGCTATCAACCCTTCGAGATGACCAACAAGCAGGGCCAGTACATCGGCTTTGACGTGGATCTCGCCAAGATGGTCGCCAAGGAGATGGGCGTGAAGGTGGAGTTCGTCAACACCGCCTGGGACGGCATCATCCCCGCGCTCTTGACCGACAAGTTCGACGTCATCATGGGCGGCATGACCGTCACTCCCCAGCGCAACCTGCGCGTGAACTTTGCCGATCCCTACATCGTCGTCGGCCAGACCATCGTGCTTCGCAAGGACAAGGCGGGCGAAATCAAATCCTTCCAGGACCTCAACGATCCCAAATACAAGATCGCGGTCAAACTCGGCACCACCGGCGAGCAAGCGGTCAAGCGCATGATCCCCAAGGCCACCCTGCTGCAGTTTGAAACCCAGGATGACGCCAAGCTGGAAGTGATCAACGGCAAGGTCGATGCCTTCGTCTACGACCTGCCCTACAACGCCATCTTCGCGTCCCAGAACCAGGGCGCCGTGGTACACCTCGACAAGCCGTTCACCTTCGAGCCGCTGGCCTGGGCCATCCGCAAGGGAGATCAGGACACCCTCAACTGGTTCAACAACTACCTGCGCCAGATCAAGGGCGACGGCAGCTATGACCGTCTCTACAAGAAGTGGTTTGAATCCACCGCCTGGCTGAACCAGCTCAAATAACCTCTCAAAGGGGCGGCATGCCGCCCCTTCACGCAGACGCCCCACACGATAACGACAAAAGAGGTTGTGACAGTGATCAACCCCAAACTCACAAGACAGATGGAAAAACAGCCCAATCAGCTGCTCTGGCACGGGATCTTCCTGCTGCTGGTGCTGGCCGCCATTTTCGGCATCTACAAGGCCGTGCAGGCAGTGGATTACACCTGGCGCTGGGAACGCATTCCCCAGTACATCGCCTATCAGGCAGAACAGAAACACTATGCCGAGTTTGACGGCACCGTGGTCGCGGACAAGGGGCAGCTCTTCCTGCAGGACGATCTCGACCCCAGCCGTCGTCAGGCCATCGCCGCCCAGGGCACCCAGCTGGCCGAAGGGGACACCGTCTTCCTCGGCGATACCCTGGATGTGCAACTGAGCTGGACCGCCGGCCCCATCGCCTGGGGCGTCTGGGTCACGGTCAAGCTATCCCTGGTGGCCGGGGTCTTCGCCATCCTGCTCGGCACCCTGGCCGGACTCGCCCGCCTCTCCCCCAATCCGGCCCTGCGCAACCTGGCAGTGACCTATGTGGAGCTTATCCGCGGCACCCCGCTCCTGGTGCAGATCTTCATCGTCTACTTCTTTATCGGCACTGTACTCAATCTGGATCGCTTCACCGCCGGGGTGGCGGCGCTGGCGGTCTTCACCGGCGCCTATGTGGCCGAAATCGTGCGCGCCGGCATCAGCTCCATCCACAAGGGGCAGATGGAGGCGGGCAGGAGCCTTGGCATGACCTCGGCCCAGACCATGCGCTACGTCATCCTGCCCCAGGCGTTCAAGCGCGTGCTGCCGCCGCTGGCGGGCCAGTTCATCAACCTCATCAAGGACTCCTCCCTGGTCTCCGTCATCTCCATCACGGATCTCACCAAGGCGGGGCGCGAAGTGGTCAGCTCCACCTTCAGCCCGTTCGAGGTGTGGTTCACCGTGGCCCTGCTCTATCTGGTGCTGACCGGTACTCTCTCCTTCCTGGTGCGTCGTCTGGAGGTGAAATATGCGCGCAGCAACTGATCCCGTTATCAAGGCGCCATCGGTGTCGAAATGTTCTGCCATCACCGGTACTCCCTGCCCCTTCCCGGTGCGTCGTCTGGAGGTGAACTATGCGCGCAGCAACTGATCCCATCATCAAGGCGACCGGTGTAGAGAAGTTCTACGGCACCGAGGTGCACGCCCTGAAAAACGTCAGCACCCAGGTGGCCGAAGGGGAAGTGGTGGTGATCGTGGGGCCGAGCGGCTCAGGCAAGTCCACCTTCCTGCGCACCCTCAACCAGCTGGAGACCATCAACGATGGCAATATCGTGGTCGACGGCATCAGCCTCACCGAACCCGGGGATGTCAACAAGCTGCGGGAAGAGGTGGGCATGGTGTTCCAGTCATTCAACCTCTTCCCTCACCTGACGGTGCTGGACAACATCACCCTGGCCCCCCAGAAGGTGAGAGGGCTCTCTCGCCAGGAGGCAGAGGAGCGAGCCAAGGCCCTGCTGCTCAAGGTCGGTCTCTCCAACAAGGCCCAGAGCTACCCCTCCCAGCTCTCCGGCGGCCAGCAGCAGCGGGTGGCCATCGCCCGGGCGCTCGCCATGCA
This sequence comes from Aeromonas sp. R5-1, assembly GCF_040908265.1. Classification (NCBI taxonomy): domain Bacteria; kingdom Pseudomonadati; phylum Pseudomonadota; class Gammaproteobacteria; order Aeromonadales; family Aeromonadaceae; genus Aeromonas; species Aeromonas sp. R5-1. Next base: position 14,605 of record NZ_JBFODJ010000049.1, on the reverse strand, counting down.
GCCGCGCATCATGCTGTTTGACGAGCCCACCAGCGCCCTCGACCCCGAAATGGTGGGAGAGGTGCTGGACGTCATGAAGGGGTTGGCCCGCGAAGGGATGACCATGGTGGTGGTGACTCACGAGATGGGCTTTGCCCGGGAAGTGGCGGACAGGGTGCTCTTCATGGAGAGCGGCGAGCTGCTGGTGGACGAGAAACCCGCCGACTTCTTCGACAATCCACCCTCCCCGCGCCTGCGCCAGTTCCTGAGCCAGGTGCTATAACCCGCGATGCACCAACACGAAGAGGGAGCCCATGGCTCCCTCTTCTATGCTTGCCTTCCCCCCAGATCATCTCCCTGGCGCATTGCTTGCCGCAGCCTTTTGCCATCGGGTTGTCACCACGCCAACGAGCAAGGATGTTAATGAAATTTTAAATTCATCCGGTATGCTGACATCCAACTGGTCCAACCGGATGGCTCACATGGATGTGCAACTGCTCCTGCTCTACCTCTCGCCCCTCTTTCTGGTTTTCATCGGCTGGGAGATGCTCTACCTGCGAAAAAACGGCGCCGCCTATCCCACGGCGGGCTACCAGTGGAAGGATCTCTTCGCCAATGCCACCCTGGCACTGATGCATCAGGGGGGCGATGCCCTGGCCGCCATTGCCATCGCCTATCTCTATGACACCCTCTGGGGCTGGCGACTATTCGATATCGAGCTGAACCTCTGGAGCCTCTTGCTGCTCTTTTTGTTGCAGGATCTCTGCTACTGGCTGTTCCACTTCGCGAGCCACCATGTGCGCTGGCTCTGGGCCTCCCACGTGGTGCACCACAGCTCGGAGCGGCTCAACCTCTCCACCGCCTTTCGCCAGAGCCTGATGTACCCGGTCTCCGGCATGTGGCTGTTCTGGATCCCCATGATCCTCATCGGCTTCCCCCCCGAGGCGGTGGTGGCCACCGTGCTCTTGAGCCTGGGTTTTCAGTTCTTCGTCCACACCCAGGTGGTGGGCAAGCTGGGCAAACTTGAATGGATCTTCAACACCCCCTCCCACCACAGGGTGCACCACGCCAGCAACGCCAGATACATCGATCGCAACTTCGCCGGCGTGCTCATCATCTGGGACCGGCTGTTTGGCACCTTCGTGGAAGAAGACTTGGGCGAGCCGTGCCGTTTCGGCATCACCAAGCCCATCCACAGCTTCAACCCGCTCACCCTCACCTTCCACGAGTGGCGCGACATGCTGCAAGAGGCCCGGGGCCTCCCCTGGCGGCAAAAGCTCGCCGTGCTGTTTGGCAAACCGGCGGGCCCCACCAGCGGTTGACCCACTGACCAGGATAAAAAAGAGCGCCCAGGGGCGTAATGCCGATCAGTTAAGAATCCATTGACCGATCCTTCTGTTGTGTGAAAATCCGAAACCTGTTGATTGGTTTCGGATTTTTTATGCGTATCGCTCACGCTCTCGACTTCCTCCACGCCAGTAATGCCGCTCAGTTTGAGTCACTCTCTGACCTCATTTCTCCCGAGCTCATCACAACGCTGCTCGCCGAAGAGAATGTCGCGACCCTGCGTCGTCGCCGTATGCCCATGGAGCGGCTGGTCTGGGCCATTATCGGCATGGCCATCTTCCGCCATGTACCCATGACCCAGCTGGTCAATCAGCTCGATATCCTGTTGCCCGGCGACCGTCCCTTTGTCGCCCCCAGTGCCTTCCTGCAAGCTCGCCAAAAACTGGGGGACAAGAGCATCGAACGCCTGTTTCACGAGACTGCCTCTCTCTGGCACCAGCAGGCCAATCATCCCGGTTGGGCCGGGCTGCAACTGCTCGCCGTCGATGGCGTGATGTGGCGCACACCCGATACCCCGGACAATGCCGCCGAGTTTGCCAAACCCGGCACCCAGCATGGCGAGACCACCTATCCGCAGGTGCGCATGCTTTGCCAGATGGAGCTGACCAGCCACCTGCTTGTGCAGGCCGTCATGGAGAGCTGCGCCGTCAACGAGATGGTGTTGGCCGAACAGCTTGTCGCACGCACGCCGGACCACTCGCTCACCCTGTTCGACAAGGGGTTTTACTCTCTCGGTCTGCTCCACGTCTGGCAAACCACTGGCAGCGAGCGGCACTGGCTGCTGCCACTCAAAAAGGGCTCGCAATACGAGATGGTGCGCAAGCTGGGGCGTCAGGATGTGTTGGTGCGTCTCAAAACCAGTCCACAGGCGAGGAAGAAGTGGTCGCAACTGCCAGAGACACTAGAAGCCCGCTTACTTACCCGCACCATCAACGGCAAAGAGTACCAAGTATTGACCTCAATGGTCGACCCGATGCGTTTCCCGGGGGCTGACATCGTCGAGCTCTACAGCCAGCGCTGGGAAATCGAGTTGGGCTATCGGGAGATGAAGCACAGCCTGCAACAACATCGGCTGACCCTGCGCAGCAAGAAGGCGGCGGGGATACGGCAAGAGCTGTGGGGCGTGCTGCTGGCGTACAACCTGCTGCGCAGCCAGATGGTAAAGATGGCGGCGAGTCTGAAGGGATACACGGCGAGCCAGCTGAGTTTTCACATGGCATCGGTGTACCTCATCCATGAACTGAGCTGCATGCCGTACCTGTCACCGGGGAGTATCCCGAAGCGGGTGGCGGAGCTAGATAAGCAGGCGGGGCAGTTTGTGTTGCCGGAGCGAAGGGAGCGGAGTTACCCCCGCAGTGTGAAGGCGAGGCCGCAGAAGTATACGGTGCAAAAAGCCAATAAAAACAATGCCAGTCAGGCTTAACTGACTGGCATTACGCCCAGGGGCGCTCTTTTTCATGACAGGGACACCCCCCGGGTCAGACGTGAACGAAGGACCAGACGGCGGGGATCAGGCTCAGCAGCGTCACCCCGGCCAGCAGCCGTTCGCGCCCACTGAGCCGCTGTTCGGCGCCGAGCTGGCGACGGCTGTAGAGAAACAGCAGCAGACCCGGCCCGTAGAGCAGAAGCGACAGCAGCAGGTACTCCACCCCGGCGGCGTAGAGCAGCCAGAAACCATAACCGCTCGACACCAGCGCCACCACCCGCATCAGGCCACGGCCCTGCCCACCCTTGCCACTGAAGACCAGCTTGAGCAGGAAGAGGCCGATGAGCAGGTAGGGCACCAGGATCATGGAGGTGGAGATGAGCAGCAGGTTGGTGTACCCCTTGCCAAGCAACCACACCAGCAGCAAGCAGCCCTGCACGGTCAGGCTGGTGAGCCAGAGCGAGGCGATGGGGGTGCCGTTGCGGTTCTCGCGCCGGAAGATGGCCGGGAAGGCCCCGTGACGCGCCGCGCTGAACGGCACCTCGGCCGAGAAGAGGGTCCAGCTCACGTAGGAGGCGAGCACCGACACGATGAGGCCGGCGCTGATGAGCAACTTGCCCCAGGAACCCGTCATCTGGGCCATCAATCCCGCCATGGAGGGGTTGGGCAGGGCCGCAAGCTCCGGGCGGCTCAATATTCCGAGCGCCAGCACCGAGATGAGCACATAGAGCAGCAGCGCCAGCACCACGCCGAGCACGGTGGCGGTGCCCACATCCCGCTTGTTTCTCGCCCGGGCCGAGAGCACCGCTGCCCCTTCGATGCCGGTGAAGACCCAGAGGGTGATGAGCATGGTGTTGCGCACCTGCTCGGAGACCGGTACCGCCAGGGTGCTACCCTCCTGATCCGTCGCAAAGGTGACCGGATCGAACCAGTAGCAGGCGAACAGGATGAACAGCAGCAGCGGCAGGCTCTTGGCCAGGGTCGCCACCAGATTGAACAGGGCCGCCTGCTGCACGCCGCGGGCCACCAGCAGGTGCACCGCCCAGAGGATGCAGGACTCGCCGACAAAAGCTGCCAATGTGTTGCCCTCGCCAAACCAGACCCGCTCCGGCGTGTCGACGAAGCTGCCCAGCGCCGCGAAGGCGATCACCAGATACCCCACCACGCCGATGGTGGCGCACAGCCAATAGCCCCAGGCGGAGAAGAAGCCCACCAGATCGCCGAAACCGGCCCGGGCATAGCTGTAGATGCCGCCATCGAGCTCCGGCCTTAAGCGCGACAGATAGAGAAAACTCATGGCGAGCGCCAGAATGCCGACCCCGGTGACGGCCCAGCCGATCAGCACGGCGCGAGCGCCCGCCACATCGGCCATGTTCTGGGGCAGGCTGAAGATGCCGGCCCCCACCATGGAGCTGAACACCAGCGCAGTGAGGGACCAGAGCCCGATCTTGCTCTCTTTCATGGGCGCTCCTTAACGCAGCCGGCTGGCCAGCGCCTCGATGTGTTCCGGGCCGATGCCGCAGCAGCCGCCGATGAGGTTTGCCCCGGCTCTGCGCCAGCGCTCGGCCCAGCCGAGGTAATCCAGCGGCCCCAGATCGCCGCGGATCTCGTCCAGACCGTCATTGGCAGTCGCCTCCTTGGGCTGGGGCGGGAAGGCGTTGGCATAGGCGCCGAGGCGAACGTCGGTGCGCCCCTGAACCTGCAACGCGGCGACGGCCACCTTGAGCGCCCCTTCAATCACCTCGGGCTGGCAGCAGTTGAACAGGATGGCATCCACCCCGGCCGACGCCAACGCGGTCACGGCATCCGCCACCCGCTCGCCGGAGCGCAGGGTGGGCTCGCTGCCCGGCGCCTCGTCTTCCAGAGTAAAGGAGACCCAGAACGGCTTGCCGTCCTCGGGCAGCAGGGCCTTGAGGGCCAGGGGCTCGGCGATGAGGCTCATGGTCTCCGCCAGCCAGAGATCCACATGGGGTGACAGGGCACGGATAAGCGGTGTCGCCAGCTCGCTCACCCGCTCGGCCTGATAGAGGTCCGCACGATAGGAGCCAAAGAGCGGCGGCAAGGAACCGGCCACCTTGACGGCTCCCCCCTGTTCGTCGGCCACGTCTCGGGCCAGTTGCCCGGCCAGGGCTGCAAGTGCCTCCCCTTGGGCGGCAAAGCGCGCCTCGCCGATATGGAAGGGCACCAGGGCATAGCTGTTGGTGGTGATCACCCGGGCACCGCTCGTCGCATAAGCCTGGTGTACCTCGCGCACCGTCTCGGGCGCTTCCATCAGCGCCAGTGCCGACCACTCCGGTTGACGGAACGGCGCACCACGCCGCGCCAGTTCACGGCCCATACCGCCATCGAGTACCCACAAATCCTGCTTGTCCATCTCTGTCTCTCTGCGTCTCCCCGCCATGACGGGTGTTTATTGTGTGAAACCACATTAAGCCATCAAAACATCTAGACGGCTAGAAATCCCAAATATCATGACCCAAAGTAGAACAAGAGGCAATCGGGGGCTACGAACAAATCCGGGCAAGCTCAGGATGATGGCGGCAAAGGGAGGTCTACCCGGCACAGGCATCACCTGGCCAGACACTGAAACGACAAGAGGCCACCCCGGGGGGTGGCCTCTTGTGAAACAGGGGATCAAGGCGGGCATAGCCGCCGATAACCAGGGGGCTCAGCGCCCGGCCAGCACCCGCTTGGTCTGCTTGACCCAGTCGGAGACCCGGCCCTGCTGGGGATAGCCCTGCCAGATCTGCTCCCACTGGGCGGGGCTGAGGGGGCGGCCCAGCCGACGCTGCACCCCGGCATAGAGGTAGTCGTGGGCCGTGGTGCGTGCCTGGGCCGAGGTGAGGAACTTGGCAACAGGGTCAGTGAGACGCACGTCCCGCATGCCGAGCAGCGGATAATCGCTGTGCACCGCCGCCAGCATGGTCTCGCGCATGGCGGATTCGATGTAACCCCGGGCAAACAGGGCGGTGACCGATTCAAGCGACCCTTGATCCGGGCCGTGATACTCCTCGTCGAACACCGGGCTGGGCTCTGCCACGGCGCTTTGCACCACCGCATCGGGATCCTGCTGCGGGACCACCACGGCTGGCTGTGGAGCGACGGGTTTGGCAGGCGTCACCGGCTTGCGCGGTGCGCTCTGGCTGCAGGCACCCAGTGCCAGGGCGAGCGCCACACAGGCCAGCGCACGGGAATGAGTCTTCATCTTCATGATTGCTAACGAACTCCTTTAGGATTCCTGAGCGGGCTTCTCATTGCTCGCAGGTTCTACCCGGGTGACCAGCAACTGGTCAATCTTGTAACTGTCGATGTCCACCACTTCGAACTTGTAACCGGCATATTTGACCGAGTCGGTGCGCTTGGGGATCTTGCGCAGCATGTACATGATGAAACCGGCGATGGTCTCGTAGTTCTGGTTTTCCGGGAACTCCTCGATGTCGAAGGCGCGCATCACGTCGGAGATGGGGGTCACCCCGTCCACCAGCCAGGAGTTCTCGTCCCGCTGGACGATCTGCTCTTCCACCACGTGGGTGGCCCACTCCCCCATGACGGTACTCATCAGGTCATTCATGGTGACGATGCCCACCACCAGGGCGTATTCGTTCATCACCACCGCAAAATCGCCGCGATGGTTCTTGAAGTACTCCATCGCCTCGTAGAGGTTGAGGGTGTCGGGAATGATGATGACGTTCTGCACCAGGGAGCCGCTGTTGAGATCGATGCTCTGGCCGCTGATGACGCGGATCAGCAGCTCCTTGGCATCCACGAACCCCTTGATGCTGTCGAGGTTGTGGTCGCACACCAGGAACTTGTTGTGGGGGTGCTCGGCGATCTTCGCCTTGATGCTCTCTTCCCCCTCTTGCAGGGTGAAGTAGATGAGGCTCTCTCGCGCCGTCATGGCGGAAGTGACACCCAAGGACTGGAGCTCGAACACGTTCTCGATGAGCTGGTGCTCCTCGCGCTGAATGACACCGGCTTCGGCACCTGCATCCATCACCGCATAAATATCGTCGGAGGTGATCTCGTCGTTGCGCACCATGGAGATGCGCATCAGCCGGAACAGGCCGTTGGCCATGCCGTTGAACAGCCACACCAGCGGCATCAGCAAGGTGACGCACAGCATCATGGGACGCACCACCACCACAGCGATCCGCTCGGGCATGGTCATGGCAAGGCGCTTGGGCATCAGGTCCGCTATCAGGATGAACATGCCGGTGACGAAGACGAACGAGGCCGCAGAGCTAATCTGGCCGAGCCAGGGCCCCTGGTAGAAGCCGGCAATCAGCTCCCTGATGGCGGGATTGAGGGCGGATTCCCCCAGGATACCGCCGAGGATGGCGACGGTATTGAGGCCTATCTGCACCACGGTAAAGAAGTTGCCCGGTTGGGCCTGCAATGCCAGCACCTTCTCGGCGTGGCGGTTGCCCTCGTCGGCCATCACCTGCAACTTGATCTTGCGGGAGGCGGCAAGGGAGATCTCGGAGAGTGAGAAGAACACGCTGCCGGCGACCAGCAGCATCAGAAAGAACAAACTATCGGCAAAACTCATGATTAACCTATTGCTACAGCCGCCTTAGCACAAGACGGCAAACTGGGCCCGGGAAACCGGACCGTGACTCCATCCGGGACTCACACAGGGGCCATATTCTAGCAGAAAAGCGCCCGCTGGGTGGCGTTATCTTGAACTGCCGTGCCATGCAATGAAAAAGGCGCTCAAAGCGCCTTTTTATTCAATCAGAGTTGGATTCCCGTCCTGCAGCCGCGACGGGAGCTCCACCCAAGGCGCCCTATCAGCCCTTGCCCAGCAGATCGCTCAGGTCATCGGCCTTGGTGTGACGCACATCCTTGCCCTTGACGTAGTAGACGATGTACTCGCAGATGTGCTGGCAGCGATCGCCGACCCGCTCGATGGCCCGTGCCGCCCAGAGCACGTTGAGCACCTGCGGTATAGTGCGGGGATCTTCCATCATGTAGGTCATCAGCTCGCGGATGATGGACTCGTATTCGCGGTCCACCTTGTCATCTTCCTTGTAGACCGCCAGGGCGGCATCCAGATCCATGCGGGCGAAAGCGTCGAGCACGTCGTGGAGCATCTTGATGGTGCGACGCCCCATGTTCTCCAGCGACACCAGCGGAGGCTGCGGCTTGTTGGCGTTGTCGGTCAGCATGCGGGCAATCTTGTCCGCCACGTCGCCGATGCGCTCCAGATCCGTGATGGTCTTGATGATGGCCATCACCAGCCGCAGGTCGGACGCGGTGGGCTGACGCTTGGCGATGATGCGGGTGCACTCCTCGTCGATCGCCACTTCCATGGCGTTGACCTTGTGGTCGTTGGCCACGATCTTGCGCGCCGCATCCAGATCCTGGCCATGGATGGCGGCGATGGCGTCGGTGAGTTGCTTCTCCACCAGCCCCCCCATCACCAGTACCTGATTGCGCACGCTCTCAAGCTCGGCATTGAACTGACCGGAGATGTGTTTGTTGAGGTTCATATTGTCCATACCAGTAATCCTTGTTGCTCCGATTATGCCTTAGCCGTTGAACTGACTGCCAATCTGTTTGTTGATGCTCATCTTGCTCATCTCAATCAGCGGCATCCCTTAGCCGTAACGACCGGTAATGTAGTCTTCGGTCTTCTTCTTGGCCGGGGTGGTGAAGATGGTGTTGGTATTCGAGTACTCGATGAGTTCCCCCATGTACATGAACGCGGTCTGATCCGAGACCCGCGCCGCCTGCTGCATGTTGTGGGTCACGATCACCACGGTGAACTGGCTCTTGAGCTCGTTGATGAGCTCCTCGATGGTGAGGGTGGAGATGGGGTCCAGCGCCGAGGTCGGTTCATCGAGCAGCAGCACTTCCGGCTCGATGGCGATGGCACGGGCAATCACCAGACGCTGCTGCTGACCGCCGGAGAGGCCGAAGGCGTTGTCGTGCAGACGATCCTTCACCTCCTCCCACAGGGCGGCACCGCGCAGGGAACGCTCGGCGGCCTCGTCCAGAGTACGGCGGTCATTGATGCCCTGCAGGCGCAGGCCGTAGACCACGTTCTCGTAGATGGACTTGGGGAAGGGGTTGGGGCGCTGGAACACCATGCCCACCTGACGGCGCAGGGCGGAGACATCCACGCTCTTGTCGTAGATGTTGTGGCCGTGCAGCTGGATCTCCCCCTCGATGCGGCAAATCTCCACCAGATCGTTCATCCGGTTGATGCAGCGCAGCAAAGTGGACTTGCCGCAACCGGACGGGCCGATGAAGGCGGTGACCTGACCCTTGGGGATCTTCATGTTGACGTTGAACAGCGCCTGCTTGTTGCCGTAGTACAGGTTGAGATCCTTCACCTCCAGCGCAGTCTGCTCCGGGGTCAGGTTGAGCAGGTCGGTGGCGGTGTGCGGGGCCGAACTCGGTGTTACGTTGATCATCTGTTTACCTCAAATTCTCTTGGTGGCAGCGGGCAAACGTCTTGCCCGCTGCCGGAATATCTGGCTGGCAGGGAAGGCCCCTGCCCGTCTCTGTAATGGCTGGATTAATGTTCCAGCGACCGGAATTTCTCGCGCAGGTGGTTACGAATACCGATCGCCGTCAGGTTGAGGCCGACGATCACCGTCACCAGCAGGAAGGAGGTGGCGTAGACCAGAGGACGCGCCGCCTCGACGTTCGGGCTCTGGAAGCCCACGTCATAGATGTGGAAGCCCAGGTGCATGAACTTGCGCTCCACGTGCAGGTACGGGAAGTTGCCGTCCATCGGCAACGTGGGAGCAAGCTTCACCACCCCCACCAGCATCAGCGGCGCCACCTCGCCCGCCGCACGGGCAATCGCCAGGATAAGGCCGGTCATGATGGCCGGGCTGGCCATGGGCAGCACGATGCGCCAGAGGGTCTCGGCCTGGGTGGCACCCAGCGCCAGCGAACCCTGGCGAATGGTGCTCGGGATCCGGGCCAGCCCCTCTTCGGTGGAGACGATCACCACCGGCAGGGTCAGGATGGCCAGGGTCAGCGCCGACCAGATGACACCGGGAGAGCCGAAGGTCGGGCTCGGCAGCGCTTCCGGGTAGAAGAGGCGGTCGATGCTGCCCCCCAGGGTGTAGACGAAGAAGCCCAGACCAAACACGCCGTAGACGATGGAGGGTACCCCCGCCAGGTTGATCACCGCGATGCGGATGATCTTGGTCAGGCTGTTCTTGCCCGCGTACTCGTGCAGGTAGACCGCCGCCACCACCCCGAGCGGGGTCACGATGATGGCCATCAGGATCACCATGAAGACGGTGCCGAATATGGCCGGGAAGACGCCACCCTCGGTGTTCGCCTCCCGAGGGTCATCGGAGACGAACTTGCCAATCTGGTGGAACCAGTGACCCACCTTGGCCATCAGGCTCATGTCGTTGGGCCAGACCACATCCAGCACCCGGGACATGGGCATGGTCACCAGCTCGCCGCGCATGTCCTTGACGGTGATGCTGTCTCTGTCCGCCTGGGTACGCAGGGAGAAGAGCTCTTTCTCCAGCACCTGGTAACGGTCGTTGAGCGCCTGACGCTCGCTCGCCAGCTCGGCTTTAAGCTGATCGGTCAGCTTGTCATCCAGCTCGGCCTTGCGCTCTTTCAGGCGCAGGCGCTCCAGCTGGTAGTTGATGCTGCCGATGGCCCCTTTTTGCAGGTCGTTGGCTTGGCTTGAGAGGCCGTTGGCACGGGCCAGCACCCGCTGCAAGGCGGGATGCAGATCCGTGGTCAGCTCCTGGCCATCTTCCTTCACCGAGGTGATGTAACCATAGAAGTTGCCGTTGGTGGCGCGTTCCACCATGGCGAGCTCCGCCGGCTGGGCGCGCGATTTGATATCGGTCTCCAGCACCCAGCGAAAATCGAGGTCGACGAACTCCCGGTTGCCGGTCTTGACCAGATAACGGGTAATCTCTTCGCGCTCCTCCCCTTCCAGCGCCTGGCCTGCGGCGCGCAGGCGCTCCACCGGCACCAGCTCCCGGTCGTTTATCTCGCCAATCAGGACGCTCTTGTTGCCGCTTGCATCTTCAAGTTGCCACTCATAGATGGGATGGGGCCAGAAATAGACCAGACCACGCCAGCCAATCAGCAACAACAGACCCAGTACGGCCACCAGACTCAGGCTGACGGCGCCCCCCGTCATCCAGATCCAGGGGGCCCCCGATTTAAACCACTTACCCATTGTCGATTCCTTAGTCCTTACAGAGAGCTGTACTTTTCACGCAACCGCTGGCGGACGAATTCGGCCAGGGTATTGAACAAGAAGGTGAACACAAACAGCACGAAGGCGGCGAGGAAGAGCACCCGGTAGTGGGAGCTGCCCACCTCCGATTCCGGCATCTCCACCGCGATGTTCGCCGCCAGGGTCCGCAGCCCCTGGAACATGGAAAAGTCCATGATGGGGGTGTTGCCGGTGGCCATCAGCACGATCATGGTCTCGCCCACGGCGCGGCCAAGGCCCATCATCACCGCCGAGAAGATGCCCGGGCTCGCGGTGAGGATCACCACCCGGCTCAGGGTCTGCCACGGGGTCGCCCCCAGCGCAAGCGAGCCCTGGGTCAGGTGCTTGGGCACCGAGAAGACCGCGTCTTCGGCGATGGAGAAGATGGTGGGGATGACCGCAAAGCCCATGGCGATACCGACCACCAGGGAGTTGCGCTGGTCAAACTTGATGCCCATGTCGTGGGTCAGCCAGATGCGCGAATCACCGTGCATGAAGGCGTTCTCGATGATGGGACTCAAGGCGAAGGCGCCCCATCCGATGAACAGCAGCACAGGGATAAGCAGAATGGCGTGCCAGCCTTCAGGCAGCCAGGTGCGGCCGCGCTCCGGCAGATAGTTCCACACCAGGGCGGTGAGCAGCATACCCATGGGCAGCAGGATCAGCAGCAGGATCACCCCGGGCAGGGCCCCTTCGATGATGGGAGCGAGCCACAGACCCGCCAGGAAGCCGAGGATGACGGTCGGCAGCGCCGCCATGATCTCCACCGTCGGCTTGACGTATTTGCGCAGCCCCGCCGACATGAAGTAGGCGGTATAGATTGCGCCGGCGACACCCAGGGGCACCGCGAACACCATGGCATAGAAGGAGGCTTTCAAGGTACCGAACACCAGGGGCACCAGGCTCAGCTTGGCTTCGAAGTCGTTGCTGGCGGAGGTGGACTGCCACACGTACTGGGGCTCGGGATAGCCTTCATACCACACCTGTTGCCAGAGGGCAGACCAGGTTACCTCGGGGTGATCGTTCTCGACGTCAAAGACCTTGAAGTCATCCCCCTGTTGGGTCAACAGCAGGTTGTGGCGAGGAGAGATGGCAACGGCAGCCAGGTTGCCCCCGTCAATCTTCTCGCCAAGCAGCTTGGCTTCGCCGGTGGCATGGAAGAAGTTGATGGTGCCGTCGCTGCCTGCGCTGATGAAGCCCTTGCGAAAGTGCTCGGGGGTCAGCAGCGCGACCGGCGCGTCACTCTTGAAGTCACGGATCTGGGTGAACTGGCGCTTGCCATCCTTTGCCACCTCGAACCACTGGGAGATGACGCCGTTGTCGTTGCCCACCAGCAGGGAGGACGCACCGGAGAGCAGGGCCACCTGGGTCACGCTGGCATTGGGGGCGTTGATCTCCATGACATTGCGCAGGGAAATGTCGCTCAGGTTGTGGATGTCATAGACCGACAGGCGGTTGCCCTCGCGCACGAACAACAGGCGCAGGTTCGGGGTCAGCAGCATCTGGTCAACATGGCGTGGCAGGGACGGAATGGTGTAGGTCTGGTTGCTCCACTCAATTTCGCCGGAGAGGAAATTCTCCTCGCCGCTCATCACCATCAGCACACCACGACCATCTTCGGTCACGGCCGCGGTCGCCATCTTGTCCTTGGTCGCCTCGAAGACCATGCGCGTCAGCGCCTTGCCCTGGGGATCGATCACCACGGGGGTCTCGCCGAAGGGATATTGCAGGCTGGGCTCAATGACGCGCACGTCATTGGGATAGGAGATCTTGAAATAGGGTTGCACCACCTGGGCCTTGCCGTCGGCAAACCCATAGGCGATGAGTTTCTGGCCCGGCGCAGGCGGCGCAACCGCCGTGATCTCGCCGTTCACCTGCGCCTCGCCAATCACCTGTCCGGTCTTGATCTTGCCATCCGGTTGCACGGCAAAGAACTTGACCTTCCCCAGGTCACTGAAGCGGTAACCTATCTCGTTTTGCTCCTCGACCCCGAGCCAGGCGGTCTTGCCCTTGATGGGCAGGGTGAAGGAAGCGGTGCTCTCCATGCTGGCGCCATTGAAGATGGGCTTCACCACATAAAGCAGGTAGAAGAAGATAAGCAACAGCGCCACCAGCACCAGGGCTCCCCCTGTGGTGACGCCATATTTGGCCAATTTATCCTTGATCCGGCGTTTTCGACTGCCCGCCATGACCAGATTTAACGATTCCGATGACATGCAAGACCTCAATGTGAGCTAGGCTTGGCGGCATTATATGGCGGATGCATGACAGTTTTGTTACATCAACAGCGGCAAAGAGCGCAGGCTCCATCGGGGGGTGGCAGTTGGTATTCGGGGGGAAGCAGGCAGCCGGTCTGGCAGTGAAATAAAAGCAAACGGGGCCATCAAGCCCCGCTGTCATCTTGAGGAAGCGCCTCTTTCGCGGCGAGTCTGGCCGCCTTCTTCTCGGCGCGGCGCCGTTTGAAGAAATCCGACAGCTGGGCCGAGCAGGCGTCGGCGAGCACCTCCCCCGTCAGTGCCACCTGGTGGTTGTGGCGGGGATCCAGCAGGATGTCGAACACAGACCCTGCCGCCCCCGTCTTCAAATCCCGGGCACCATAGACCACCCGCTTGACCCGGCTGTGGATGAGGGCGCCGGCACACATGCAGCAGGGCTCCAGCGTCACATAGAGGGTGGTGTCGAGCAGGCGATAGTTTTCAAGCTGCTTGCCCGCTTCCCGAAGCGCCATCACCTCGGCATGGGCGCAGGCGTCGTGCTCGCTGATGGAGCGATTCCACCCCTCTGCCACTATCTTGTCCCCCAGCACCAGCACGGCGCCTACCGGGATCTCGCCTATCCCCTCTGCCCTGGCGGCCAGGGCCATGGCATGGCGCATCCAGCGTTCGTCCTGCTCGCGCTGGCTGATCTGTGCTGCAACTTCAGATGGTTTCACGCCCTGATCCTCTCGTCGATATGATGTCAGCTTGCCTGGCCCCTGCACGGCATCGGCCGCGCACTCCCGGATTGCTGCGTCCCGGCCCTGGGCACACCGGGCCCCTTCCCCCTCGCGCTGGCCGGTAGCCCACGGCAGAAGATGCTGTCAATGAAAGAGAGGCCAAAGGCCCCGGCGACATCGGAACGCCCCGAGTTGGGTGTTCGCCACCCTGTGCCCGCCTAAGGGGGCGGCGATTATGCCAAAACTCCGGCCGGGGCCCAAGTTGCATCTTGGCTGAACAATAAAGAAGCAGTCGGCATCTCCCTGATAAAAAAGGAGTTGCGCCCGCCAAATCATCCGATTAGACTTCCTCCCCGTCAGCCGAGCTGACTCCGTCGGTGTGTAGCGCAGCCAGGTAGCGCATCTGCATGGGGTGTAGAGGGTCGGAGGTTCGAATCCTCTCACACCGACCAAAATCCCCGAAAATAGCCCAGTCAAACGACTGGGCTATTTTTTTGCCTGCACACCCGACGCTTGCCTCTTTTTCCTCTCGCCTCCCCCGTTCATCGGGTCGCCGCTTTTTATTGGCATGAATTTTATACAGAACCACTTGAAGCTTTCATAAAGTGCCGCTAAATAGCTGTTCCGAATAGTAGATCACCGGAGGAAGGGAACTCAGTCCAGTTTGTGCGATCTGATTAGTCGCTAAGGAAGGTGCGAACAAGTC
>NZ_JBFODJ010000048.1:0-102227 GCF_040908265.1 Aeromonas sp. R5-1 | reverse complement strand
TAATGCCAGTCAGTTAAGCCTGACTGGCATTGTTTTTACTAGGTTTTCTCGTCGCATACTTCTGTGGTTTGGCTTTGATGCACCTTGGGTAACTTCGTTCTCGGCGGGCGGGTAACTTGAACTGCTCTGCCTGTTTGTCCAACTCAGCGACACGCCCTGGAACCATGCCCGGTGACACAAACGGCAGGCAACTGAGTTCATGCAGCAGATACACCGATGCCATGTGAAAGCTCAACTGGCTGGCCGTATAGCCCTTTAAGCTCGCCGCCATCCTAACCATCTGATATCTCAGTAGGTTATAGGCCAATACCAAGCCCCATAGCTCCTGCCTTACTCCATCGGGTTTCTTGCTGCGCAGCGTCAGCCGGTGCTGTTGCAGGCTATGTTTCATCTCCCGATAGCCCAGCTCGATTTCCCAGCGATTCTGGTATAGCTCCATCAACTCGCTGGCCGGGAAGCGCAGCGGGTCGGTGAGCGAGGTCAGCACCTGCCGCTCCTTGCCGTTTACCGTCCGGGTCAGCAGCCGGGCTTCGAACTGCTCCGGCAACTCGCTCCACTTCTTCTTGGCCTGCGGACTGGCACTGAGGCGTACCAGCACATCCTGCCGCCCCAGCTTGCGGATGACCTCGTATTGAGCCCCCTTTTTCAGCGGAATAAGCCAGTGACGCGCTACGCCCTGGCGTTGCCAGGCATGGAGTAACCCCAGTGAGTAGAAGCCCTTATCGAACAGGGTCAGGCTATTATCGGGTGTTTTTTCAATCAGTTGCTCTGCCAACACCATCTCGTTTACCGCACAGGAGTCCATCACTGTCTGGGTCAGCAGATGACTGGTCAGCTCCATCTGACACAACATGCGGACCTGGGGATATTGCGTCTCCCCCTGGACGGTTTTCGACTTGGCAAAGGCGCCGGCATTGTCCGGAGTATCGGGCGTGCGCCAGACCACCCCGTCCACGGCCAGCAGCTGCAAGCCGGCCCAGGTGGGGTGCTGACACTGCTGATGCCAGAGTGTGGCGGTCTGCTGGAACACCTGTCGAACGGCTTGGTCAGCCAGTTTTTGGCGCGCCTGGATGAAGGCGCTGGGGACGACAAACGGCCGGTCGCCGGGTAACAGGATATCGAGCTGGTTGGCCAGCTGGGCCATAGGGACATGACGAAACAAGGACATCCCGATAATGGCCCATAGCACCCGCTCCATGGGCATGCGCCGTCGGCGCAAGGAGACGGAGCCCGTCTCGGCCAAGCAAGCCTGCACCAGTTCAGGTGACAGCAGGTCAGACAGGGACTCAAACTTTCCGGGAGGACAGGCGTGAATGAAGTCGAGAGCTTGGTCGATACGCATAAAAAAATCCGAAACCCAACAAGGAGTTTCGGATTCTTACACAGCCTGAGGATCGGTCAATGGATCCTTAACTGATCGGCATTACTCCTGAGGGAGTCGTTTTTTTATGGTCGTGGTCGGCAGGACCACCAGGCAGGGAGGTCGGCGTGATGATTCGTATGGCAGGGGTGGAGGATGCGGCGGCGCTGGACCGCTTCTTCGGGCAACTGGACAGGGAGACCCGCTTCATGCTGTATGAAGCGGGAGAGCGCCCCTCGGACATCGAGGGGCAGCGCAGGCGGCTCGAGGCCATGGCCGCAGCCCCCAATCAGGCCATGTGGCTGCTGGAGCTGGCGGGGGAGGTGCAAGGGTTTGCCGCGCTCCTTGGTGGCGGCCTGGCACGCAACCGCCACTGTGCCCTGGTGGTGATGGGGCTGTGTTCGAGGGCGCGCGGGCAGGGATGGGGGGAACGGTTGCTGCGTACCCTGATCGCGACCGCGAGGGATCTCGGTATCCACCGGCTGGAGCTGGGAGTGATGGCCCACAACGAGGTGGCCCACGCCTTGTATCGCAAGTGCGGGTTCGTGGAGGAAGGGGTGAGACGGCAGGCCTATCGGCTGGACGAGGGCTATGTGGACGAGATTTCCATGGGGCTGCTGCTGCCGCTGGACAGGCCATGACGCCGCTGGCCCCGAGATGCTGGTCTGGGGAGTTGGATTGGGGCAAGCTTGTGGGGAAACCATCGAGACAAGGAGGCGCCCATGAAGGGGATATTGCTGCGTTGGCTGGCTCGCTACGATGCCTGGTGCCAGGAGTGGGGACTCACACCGGAGAACCGGCGCTGCTGCGCGCCGGTACGCCATGATGAAGAGGAGAAGCGCCCGGACAAGGGCGACGACCTCACTGGAACTGGCGGGTCACGGCGCCAGTGACGCTGTTGTAGTCGAACGAGAGCCCGTCGGGGTATGCCGGGAAGCGGCCCACGGAGCTGCGCAGGGTATAGCGGCAGTTGTCGTGACGAAGGGCGCCGTCAGCCTGAGCGTCTGCCGGGATGAGCCGGGAGATGTAGTCACTGTCTGAATCCTGGTGCAACTCATCGGCCACCGTCAGATCGGTATCGAGCAGGGCGCCAAACAGGCTCTCGCAGTCGTCCCGGCTGCTGACGGAGATCTGATCGCTGTCGCCACCGGGGAAGACGGTATCGGGCCCCTGACCTCCCTGGTCCTCCTTGGTGCCCACCGGCCAGCCATGGCTGTTGATGTCGAGATCCTGCCTGCCCATGCCGCTAAAGTTGTAGAGTGCCAGGGGCTCCCCCTTAACCTTGACCGCCCAGCCGGCGTGGGCGAGCCGGGCGGCACTGGCAAAGCTGCCCGCCGTGGCCGAGACGCTGCTCTTGAGCCCGTCGTCCTGGATGTTGATGAAGCGGGGCAGGGCGGTCACGGCCAGGATCCCCAGCACGATGATGACCAGCACCAGTTCTATCAGGGTAAAGCCTCGGGAAACGTGTGTTGGCATGGAATGAACCCATTGAGTACGACAGACAGGTAAGCGCGACATGGAATTGATAGACACCCACTGCCACCTCGATTTTCCGGTCTTTGACGCCGATCGGGAGGCGCTGCTGACCCGGTGGCGCCAGCTGGGGGTGGGCGAGTATATCATCCCCGCCGTGGGAGAGGAAAACTGGGGGCGGGTGATGGCGCTGGCCGAGCGCCACGACGACATCCGTTATGGCCTGGGGATCCATCCCTGGTATGTGGGCAAGCAGCCCCGGGATGTACTGACCCGGCTGGAGACCCTGCTGGCGAGTCGGCCCCGTGGGCTGGTGGCCGTGGGGGAGTGCGGGCTGGATCTGCGCTCCCATGTGCCGCAGGAGGGGCAGGTCGAGATGTTCGAGGCGCAGGTGCGGCTGGCCATGGCGCATGCGCTGCCCCTCATCGTCCACTCGGTGCGTGCCAACGACACGGTCGCCAAGATCCTGCGGCGCTTCACTCCGCCACAAGGGGGCGTCATTCACGCCTTCAGCGGCTCCCTGCATCAGGCGGAGGTGTTCTGGCAACTGGGTTTCAGGCTGGGGATCGGGGGGGTCATCAGCTATGAGCGGGCCAACAAGACCCGGGAGGCGATACGCCAGATGCCGCTGGAGGCCTTGCTGCTGGAAACCGACGCTCCCGACATGCCGCTGCAAGGCCAGCAGGGGGAGGTGAACACGCCGGCCAGCCTGCCGACCATAGCCCGCTTGTTGGCACAATTGCGGCAGCAACCGCTGGAGGATGTTATTTCGGTGTTACATGACTCCACCCGGCGGCTGTTCCCCCCGGGAAATCATGAAATTAACATTTGATTATCAAATGATGACCGAGTGATAAAAAACAGGGCCCATAAAAATCGTTTGCGGTCTAATTAAACGATGTTCAGGCCGTTTGTGGCTTATAAAATGTGACCAGTATTCTATTTTGTCGCACCGTAATTAGTATAATGCGCACCCTTGATTAGCGGCTTCAATACACAAATCGTTAACAAGCTGGCAGGTGCTACTAAAGAGGAAGTGTTAATAATGAATCTGATAATGGGTCTGGTAGGGATGGCGACGCTCATCCTGATTGCGGTGCTGTTCTCCAGCAACCGCAAGGCAATCAAAATTCGTACCGTAGGTGGCGCCTTTGCCATCCAGGCCGGTCTGGGGGCCTTCGTGCTCTACGTGCCGGTCGGTCGTGACATCCTGGTGGGCGTGTCCGACGCCGTCTCCAGCGTCATCGGTTATGGCCAGAACGGCATCGAATTCCTGTTCGGTGGTCTGGTTGGCAACAAGATGTTCGAAGTGTTCGGTGGCGGTGGCTTCGTCTTCGCCTTCCGCGTCCTGCCCGTCATCATCTTCTTCTCTTCCCTGATCGCGGTACTCTACTACCTCGGCATCATGCAGTGGGTGATCAAGCTGCTGGGCGGCGGTCTGCAGAAGGTGCTGGGCACCTCCCGTACCGAATCCCTCTCCGCCACTGCCAACATCTTCGTCGGTCAGACCGAAGCCCCGCTGGTGGTACGTCCCTTCATCTCCAAGATGACTGACTCCGAGCTGTTCGCCGTCATGTGTGGTGGTCTGGCTTCCGTTGCCGGCTCCGTGCTGGCCGGTTACGCCTCCATGGGCGTCAAGATGGAATACCTGATCGCCGCCTCCTTCATGGCTGCCCCGGGTGGTCTGCTGTTCGCCAAGCTGCTGGTACCGGAAACCGAGACCCCGAGCTACGACGAGAACACCGCAGAAGGTGAGCTGGACGACAAGCCGGCCAACGTGATCGACGCTGCCGCCGCCGGTGCCTCCGCCGGTCTGCAACTGGCCCTGAACGTGGGTGCCATGCTGCTGGCCTTCATCGGCCTCATCGCCATGATCAACGGCATCTTCTCCGGTGTGGGCGGCTGGTTCGGTTACCCGCAACTCTCCCTGGAGCTGCTGCTGGGCTGGCTGTTCTCCCCGCTGGCCTTCCTGATCGGCGTGCCCTGGAGCGAAGCGGTCGTGGCCGGTTCCTTCATCGGTCAGAAGCTGGTGGTCAACGAGTTCGTGGCTTACCTGAACTTTGCCCCCTACCTGAAGGATGAAGTGCTGATCAACGGTGTGGCCATGTCCGAGCACACCAAGGCGATCATCTCCTTCGCCCTGTGCGGCTTCGCCAACCTGTCCTCCGTCGCCATCCTGCTGGGTGGTCTGGGCTCCATGGCACCGAACCGTCGCGGCACCATCGCCAAGTTCGGTCTGAAGGCCGTGCTGGCAGGTTCCCTGTCCAACCTGATGTCTGCGACCATCGCAGGCTTCTTCCTGGCGCTGTCCGGCATGTAACATCGCCTGACTGACAGGATAAAGACGAACGCCACAGCGATTTGCTGTGGCGTTCTCGTTTGGGGTGGTGACAACCGTTTTCCTGTCAAGACTAATAATAAAGTGAGTCAAATCGGAGGTTCTATGAATGAAGTGCTACTGGCTATGGCGGCCGGCTTTATCGTTGGGGTGTTGTTTTCTTTCCTCAAGTTGCCGATACCGGCGCCGCCCGTCCTCTCCGGCGTCATGGGGATCGTGGGGGTCTATCTGGGGGGCATTGCCTACTCCTGGATCCTGACCCGCTTCTTCTCTTAAGCGCCTTCCAGCGCTGGATTTGCCGGGTGTGAGGTACCTCTGAAATTGGCAAATCCGGCTTGCAAACACGGGGTATCTCGGCTGAAATAGGCGATGCCAGCAGGGTGCTGGCATTGACTAATGCCCGGTGAATCCGGGTGTTGGCGGTCAAATGGAATTGATTGGGAAGTCGGGTCTGCGTAGTCGGCCTTTCTCAAGTCTTCATGGAACCAAGTCCGCACTTTTGTAAGAAAGTGACAGGGCTCTTGCCTTATTTGCAGCCGTATTGCCTGTGCATTTGCGCTGCAATTCCATATCCCGTTGCTCCGGGAACGTCTCTGCCGACCCTTGGTGTTCGGTGAAGCCGATCGCGGGTGATGGGGCTTAACAAGACTTTGGAGACATAGCATGACTGATCTGAAAGTGGCCGCCCAACGTGCCCTGAACCTGATGGACCTGACCACCCTGAACGATGACGACACCGATCAGAAGGTGATCGACCTGTGCCACAAGGCCAAGTCTCCGGCCGGCCTGACCGCCGCCGTCTGCATCTACCCCCGTTTCATCCCCATCGCACGCAAGACCCTGCGTGACATCGGCGCCGCCGACGTGCGCATCGCGACCGTGACCAACTTCCCCCACGGCAACGACGACATCGAGATCGCCGTGGCCGAGACCCGCGCCGCCGTGGCCTACGGTGCCGACGAGGTGGACGTGGTCTTCCCGTACCGCGCCTTCATGGCCGGCAATGAACAGGTCGGCTTCGATCTGGTCAAAGCATGTAAGGAAGCCTGCGGCGCCAAGGTACTGCTGAAAGTGATCATCGAGACCGGCGAGTTGAAGGAAGAGGCGCTGATCCGTCGCGCCTCCGAGATCTCCATCGACGCCGGTGCCGATTTCATCAAGACCTCCACCGGCAAGGTGCCGGTCAATGCGACCCCGGAAGCTGCCCGCATCATGATGGAAGTGATCAAGGCCAAGAACCCGAAAGTGGGCTTCAAGCCGGCCGGTGGCGTGAAAGACGCCGCCGTGGCGGGTCAGTACCTGGCCATGGCCGAAGAGATCCTGGGCAAGGACTGGGTATCCGCCCGCACCTTCCGCTTCGGCGCCTCCAGCCTGCTGGCCAGCCTGCTGGCGACCCTGGGGCATGGCGACAAGCCTGCCAATACCAGCGGTTACTAAGCGGTGGCAGGGGGCGGTGCGCCGCCCCCTTCCGGATCTGGTTCGGTCTGTGTTCGTGCGTGATGCACGGAGGGAATGAAAGATGTTTTTGCCTCAAGAAATTATTCGCAAGAAGCGCAACGGTGAAGCGCTCAGTACCCAAGAGATTCAATTCTTCGTCCAAGGCATAACCAACAACACCATCGGTGAGGGGCAGATCGCGGCCCTGGCGATGGCGGTCTACTTCAAGGACATGACCATGGATGAGCGGGTTGCCCTGACCTGCGCCATGCGCGACTCCGGCATGGTATTGACCTGGGATCACCTCAACCTGGGCGGCCCCATCGTCGACAAGCACTCCACCGGCGGTGTGGGTGACGTCGTGTCCCTGATGCTGGGCCCCATGGTCGCTGCGTGCGGCGGTTTCGTGCCCATGATCTCCGGCCGTGGTCTCGGCCACACCGGCGGTACCCTGGACAAGCTGGATGCCATCCCCGGCTACCAGACCTCGGTCGACAACGACCGCTTCCTGAAAGTGGTGAAAGAGGCGGGTGTCGCCATCATCGGCCAGACCGGCGATCTCGCCCCGGCGGACAAGCGTATCTATGCGGTACGGGATATCACCGCCACCGTCGAGTCCATTGCCATGATCACCGGCTCCATCCTCTCCAAGAAGCTTGCCTCCGGGCTCGAAGCGCTGGTGATGGACGTGAAGGTGGGCTCCGGCGCCTTCATGCCGACCTTTGAAGCCTCCGAGGAACTGGCCAAGAGCATCGTCGCCGTGGCCAACGGGGCCGGCTGCCGCACCTCTGCACTCCTGACCGACATGAACCAGGTGCTGGCCTCCAGCGCCGGCAACGCCGTGGAAGTGCGCGAAGCGGTGCGCTACCTGACCGGTGAGTATCGCAACCCGCGCATCCACGAAGTGACCATGGCCCTGTGCGCCGAGATGCTGATCTCCGCCGGTCTTGCCAGCGATGACGGCGATGCCCGCACCAAGCTGCAGGCGGTGCTGGACAATGGCAAGGCAGCCGAGATCTTCGGGCGCATGGTGACCGGCCTCGGTGGTCCCGCCGACTTCATGGAGCGCTACGACGCCTACCTGCCCAAAGCCGCCATCGTGCGCCCCGTCTACGCGGCCCACAGCGGATTCGTCACCGCCATGGACACCCGTGAACTGGGCCTGGCGGTGGTCGCCATGGGCGGTGGTCGCCGCGCCGCCGCCGACAAACTCGATTATGCGGTCGGTCTGACCGACTTTATCCGCCTGGGTCAGAGCGTCGATGCTGACAAGCCGCTCGCCCTGATCCACGCTCAGACAGAAGCTCAATTTGCCGAGGCTGCCCGCATGGTGCAGGCTGCCGTGAAGATCGGCGACACCCGACCAGAGGCGCTGCCCGAGGTTTACCGTCGCATCGGTCTGGCTGATTTGTAACAAGGGGAAGTCCCATGAAACGTACCTTTATTCTGATGATGGACTCTTTCGGTATTGGTGCTGCCGCCGATGCCGACAAGTTCGGCGACGTGGGTGCCAATACCCTTGGCCATATCGCCAAGGCGTGCGCCGCCGGTGAGATCGAGGGCCGTGGCGCTCTCAACCTGCCAAACCTCAGCAAGCTGGGTCTGGGCCACGCGGGCGAACTCGCCAGCGGCACCTTCCCGGCCGGACTGAACAAGGATGTCGAGGTGATCGGTGCCTACGGCTTTGCCCAGGAGCTCTCCTCCGGCAAGGACACCCCGTCCGGTCACTGGGAGATTGCCGGCGTGCCCGTCTTGTTCGAGTGGGGTTATTTCCACGACCATCACAACAGCTTCCCGCAGGAGCTGCTGGATGCCATCGTCGAGAAGGCCGGTCTGCCCGGGTATCTGGGCAACTGCCACGCCTCCGGCACCCAGGTGCTGGACGATCTGGGCGAAGAGCACATGCGCACCGGCAAGCCGATCCTCTACACCTCCGCCGACTCCGTGTTCCAGATCGCCTGCCACGAAGAGACCTATGGCCTCGAGAAGCTCTATGAGCTGTGCCACATCGTGCGCGAGCTGCTGGAGCCCTACAACATCGGCCGCGTCATCGCGCGTCCGTTCGTGGGCAGCGGCAAGGGCAACTTCAAGCGCACCGGCAACCGCCACGACTACTCCGTGCTGCCGCCGGCGCCGACCGTGCTGGACTACATGAAGGAAGCGGGTGGCCAGGTGGTCTCCATCGGCAAGATCGCCGACATCTATGCCCAGCAGGGCATCACCAAGCAGGTGAAGGGGACCGGTCTGACCGAGCTGTGGGACAGGACTCTGGAAGAGGTGAAAGCGGCCGGTGACCAGACCATCGTCTTCACCAACTTCGTGGACTTCGACTCCTCCTACGGTCACCGCCGTGACGTCAAGGGCTACGCCGATGCGCTGGAGTACTTCGACTCCCGCCTGCCGGAGCTGTTCGACCTGCTGCAGGATGGCGACGTGGTGGTGCTGACCGCCGACCACGGCTGTGACCCGACCTGGAGCGGTACCGACCACACCCGCGAATACATTCCGGTACTGTTCTACGGCAAGCCGGTCAAGGCGGGCTCCGTCGGTCGTCGCGAGACCTTCGCCGACATCGGCCAGAGCATCGCGGCCTACCACGGCCTGCCCAAGCTGCAATACGGTACCAGCTTCCTGTGATGGTGACCCCGGGCCGGTTCGCCTGCCCGGGGTGCCACAGGGCCCCGGTTTCCTGTAATGTACCGCCGCCGCGCAGGCAGCGGACAATCCATAAAGACAATAAAACTCAACCTAGTGTGAAGGAATAAAGAGAATGGCAACTCCTCATATCAATGCGAAAGATGGCGCCTTTGCTGATACCGTGCTGATGCCGGGCGACCCCCTGCGTGCCAAGTACATCGCCGAAACCTTCCTGGAGAACGTCGAGCAGGTGTGCGACGTGCGCAACATGTTCGGTTTCACCGGCACCTACAAGGGTCGTCGCATCTCCGTCATGGGTCACGGCATGGGCATCCCGTCCTGCTCCATCTACGCAAAAGAGCTGATCACCGACTACGGCGTGAAGACCCTGATCCGCGTGGGCTCCTGCGGTGCCGTGCGTGAAGACGTGAAACTGCGTGACGTGGTGATCGGCATGGGTGCCTGCACCGACTCCAAAGTGAACCGTCTGCGCTTCAAGGACCACGACTTCGCCGCCATCGCCGACTTCGACCTGGTGGCCAATGCCGTTCAGGCCGCCAAGAACAAGGGTGTGGCCGTGCGCGTGGGCAACATCTTCTCCGCCGATCTGTTCTACACTCCGGACCCCTCCATGTTCGACGTCATGGAAAAATACGGCATCCTGGGTGTCGAGATGGAAGCTGCTGGTATCTATGGCGTGGCCGCCGAGTACGGTGCCAAGGCGCTGACCATCTGCACCGTCTCCGACCATATCCGTACTGGTGAGCAGACCACCTCCGAAGAGCGTCAGCTGACCTTCAACGACATGATCGAAATCGCGCTGGACTCCGTCCTGCTGGGTGACAACTGATCCCCCTCGCGCATAAAAAAACGGCGGCCCTCGGGCCGCCGTTTTTTTATGCGAAGCACGGTCAGAGATCGAGGGCGAAGCGCCCCTTGCCCGACTGCTTGGCCTGGTACATGGCGGCATCGGCCCGGTGCAGCAGATCATCGATGTGACAATACTGGCCCGATTGGCAGAGGGCGCCTCCTATGCTGCCGGCAAGGGGCAGCCGGTGACCGGCCACGTCCCCAGGAACCGCCATGGCCGCCAGCAGCCGCTCGCACAGGGCGGGCAGCTCCAGTTCCGGCTGGCGCAGGGCGGGCAGTATGATGGTGAACTCGTCGCCGGCCAGGCGCGCCACCATGTCCCCCGGGCGCACCTCGGCACTCAGCACCTGGGCGAAGCGTTGCAACAGGGCATCGCCGACGTGGTGTCCCAGCCTGTCGTTGATCCCCTTGAAGCCGTCGAGATCGAGGAACAGCAGGCCCAGGGGTTCGGCATTCTGGCGCACCCGCTCCAGCTCCCGGGAGAGGCGCAGGGTGAAGGCGCGCCGGTTGGGCAGGCCGGTGAGGGGGTCGTGAGCCGCCTCGTGTTCCAGCTGGCTTTGCAGCGCCTTGAACTCGGTGATGTCGCTGCCGAGGATGTAGACCCCGGGCTCGTCGCCCCGGCTCGGGATCATGGTGATCCTGAGGTCGCGTCGGCCTATGGGGAGATCGAAACGGTGCTCGAAACTCACCTGCTCACCGGCGAGGGCCTTTGCCACATAGGCCATGGCCCTGCCGTGGGCCTCCTCGCCGATGACGTCCCGCACGCTCATTTCCCGCATCTGTTCGGTATCGAGCCCGAAGTAGCGGCAATAGGCCTGGTTGGCGAACAGGTAACGCCCCTCGGGCGACACCATGCTGATGGTGACCGGCAGGCCATCGGTGATGGCCCGCAGTCGGGCACGGCCACGCTCGATCTCCGCGAGCACCTGGCGGCGGGCCGTGATGTCGTGCAAAAACAGGGCGATGCGCACCTTGCCGTCGAACTGGTAACGCTCGGCAATCACCTCGACCGGGATGTGCCGGCCTGTGCGGGTGATGATGTCGCACTCCAGCCGCCGTGGCGGACTCTGCGGGTTGCCTGACAGGCTCAGCAGGGGATGCTCGGCGCCGAGCAGCCCGAAGAGGGGACGGCCCAGCATCTCGTCGGCGTGCCAGCCGAGCAGGGTGGTGGAGGCCGGGTTCCAGCCTGTGATGATGAAATCGGCATCGAGCTCGAGGAAGGCATTGCTGGTGTGCTCCAGCATGTGCTGCAAGCGGCGCTGCTCCTGCCACAGCTGCTGCTGCATGGCGCCGCGCTCGCGCATCTCCTGATGCAGCTGTTCCACCGTGCGGGAAAGCTCCCGGGTCCGTGACTGCACCTGCTGCTCGAGCCCTTGCTGCAGCCGCACGAGTTCGGCCTCGGCCTGTTTGCGCTCGGTGAGGTCGGCAAACACGGCGATCATGTGGGGGGCCATGGTGCGGCTCTGGCAGAGGGTCACGCTGAGCTGGACCCAGCACTGGGTGCCATCGGCCCGGATCATCCGCTTCTCCAGCCGGTAATCCTGCCGTTGCCCCGCGATCAGGGCATCGAACAGGGGCTGCTCCCGTTGCAGATCTTCGGGATGGGTCATGGCGAGCCAGGTCCGGCTCAGCATCTCATGCTCGCTGTAACCGAGCAGCCGCTCCAGCCCCGGGTTGGCCCGCAGCCACTTGCCTTCGAGGGAGGAGAGGGCCATGCCCACCGACGACTGGTTGAAGGTGAGGGTGAAGAGATGCTCCTTGTCTTCCAGAACCTGATTGAGGGTGCGCACCTGGTGGCGCCGCTCCAGATCGTGCAGGGTGTTCTCCACCAGGCGGCCGAAGTCGTCGAGATCCCGGCAGGCATCTTCGTCGAGATGGCGCGGCACATGGTCCACCAGGCAGAGGGTGCCGAGCACCACGCCATCGAGGGCGCGCAGGGGTCGGCCGGCGTAGAAGACCACACCGGGATCATCGGTCACCAGCGGATTGTCGGCAAAGCGGAGATCCCGTCTGGCATCCGGTACCTGCATGATGTCGGGGCGCAAAATGGCATGACCGCAGAAGGAGTGCTCCCGGTTGATCTCGCACATATCGACCCCGGTGCGGGCGAGAAACCACTGCCTGTTCACGTCGGTCAGGGAGACCATGGCGATGGGGAGTGCGAAATGCCGGGTGATGAGCCGGGTGAGGCGATCAAGCTGATCGATGGGCTCGTGGTCGAGCAGGCCGAGGATGCGCAGTCGTTCCAGTCGACTGTGTTCATCCAGCGGCAAGGGGGGGCAATCATGTGGCTCTCCTGCCAGTGATCTTGCCAGTGTTATATACAAGCCGGAGGATGTGATCCACTCCCGCTTATTGCGGAGCGGCGGGTTTGCTCTGTTTCTTGTGCTTGCGCACCCGCATGTAGTTGCGACGCACCCCGTAGGAGATGAGCAGGCCGGCCAGCAGCATCACCAGCAGCATCAGGCGCTGTTTCTCCTGGTTGACCTTGAGATGGGTATCTTGTGCGGCCAGCAGTTTCTGCTCTTCCAGGGTGATCCTCAGATAGCCCAGGGTCAGGTTTCCGTCCTGGATCTCCTGGACGAACTGGATGCGCCCCTTGCCCTGCTCCGGCAGGGATTTGTTGTCGCTGCCGATGGGCAGCAGACTGTCCAGCGGCAGGGCGTTGTCCGACTGGGCGAGGGGAATGCCGCGGGCGTCATAGAGGGTGACATCCAGAATGTCAGGCTCGGCGGCCAGATCCTGCGCCAGTCTCTCCAGTTCGCTCTCCTTGTCCTCCTTGATCCAGCGGCGCATGTCCCGGGCGGCATAGGCGACCAGCGCCTGTGCCCTGTCCCGTGCCGCCGCGTGCAGGGCGGCCTGGCTCTCTCCCTGCATGTGGATGAGCAGCACCAGCACCCAGAGACCGAGCAGGACTCCCGCCGCCAGGCTGACAACACGTTTGATGGGAAGATGACGCACAGAACCGGGCCTCTGGTAATGGATGAGCGGGGCTGGCTGGTGCCCCGGTGCCGCGAAGCGGGAAACAGGGTGGTCTGTTTCCATGTCTGCCCGCACCGCAGGCGGGATCTTGGCGCTTGCCTGTACAAAAAGCAATACGCTACTCTGGGCCCGCATGATGAACCCCATGATTTCCAAGGAAGGCGTCTCTCTTATGTTGTTGTCCCAACTTCCCCGCTCCCTGCACGACTGGTCCGGGGCCCTGAGCTGTGCCCCCTGCTGGCAGCTCACCAACGAAGCCCTGCTGCCCGCGGCCAACGCCCACGACAGCGCCTGGATTGTCCTGTTTGGCAAGGGGCTGGAGGCCGGTCATCTGGCCCGCCTGGCCCAGCAGCTGGATGCCCTGGGGCTTGAGTCAAGTCTCTATCCCGCAGGGGAGCAGGCCGGTATTCCGCTGCTGCTGCTTGGCACCAACCGCTTTTCCCCCGAGCTGGTGCAGGCGCTCAAAGCCCAGGAGTGGGACATCGACCTGTGTCATCTGGCCGCCCTGCCTACCCTGAGTGAGCCCGGTCTGCTGGTGATGGACATGGATTCCACCGCGATCAGGATAGAGTGCATCGACGAAATCGCGCGGCTGGCCGGGGTCGGTGAGCAGGTGGCGGCCGTTACCGCGGCGGCCATGCAGGGCAAGCTGGAGTTTGCCGACAGTCTGCGTGCCCGGGTGGCGCTGCTGGAAGGGGCGCCGGTCACCATCCTCGACGAGGTGGCGGCCGACATGCCCTGGATGCCGGGCCTGCCACTCATGGTCGATGCCCTCAAGCAGGCTGGCTGGAAGGTGGCGATCGCCTCCGGTGGCTTCACCCGCTTTGCCGGCGAGTTGCAGCGTGCTCTGGGTCTGGATGCCATTTTCGCCAACGAGCTGGCGGTGGAAGGGGGCCTGCTGACCGGCAAGGTGAGCGGTCCCATCGTCGATGCCGCCGCCAAGGCCGAAGCACTGCAACAGCTGGCCTCGGAGTACGGGGTGGTTGCATCCCAGACGGTCGCGGTCGGCGATGGGGCCAACGATCTCAAGATGATGGGGGTGGCGGGGCTTGGCATTGCCATTCATGCCAAACCCCTGGTTCGTGCCCAGGCGGCGGCGACCCTCAATCACCACGATCTGGAAGGGGTGCTCTGCCTGCTCGGCGCCCTGGCTTGTCGCGACCGACGCTGGTGCTGATCCCGCTCAAGGAGGAGCCGATCACGAAATGGAACTGTTACAGCAATCCCTGTTTGTCCCCTGCGGTGAGCATCGACTCCATGTGCGCCATATCCAGCCCGGTGTCGCGGTACATGCCGACCCCATCCTGATGGTGCACGGGGCCATCGAGAACGGCCGCATCTTCTACACCGAATCGGGCAAGGGGCTTGCCTGCTTTCTGGCTCGCCACGGGTATCAGGTCTATGTGGCGGATCTGCGTGGTCGGGGTCTGAGCACACCGACCATCGCCGAGCGGGCCGGCCACGGCCAGCATGAGCTGATCACCGAGGATCTGCCCGCCCTGCAGCGCTGGGTATCGGCCCGCCATGCCGGTGCCCGGGTGCACTGGATGGCCCACTCCTGGGGCGGCGTCATCATGGCCTCGACCCTGGTGCGCTTTCCCGAGCTGGCGGAGCAGGTTGCCAGCCTGGTGTTCTTCGGCACCAAGCGGGGGGTCTCGGTGCAGAACCCGGAGCGCTGGTTGAAGGTGGATCTGATTTGGAACAGGCTCGCCCCCTGGCTGGCGCGCCGCCAGGGGTTTCTGGCCGCCCGCCGGTTGAAGATAGGGGCCGATGATGAGCCCCTGCGCTACCTGCAGGAGACCATCCCCTGGGTCAAGTGCGGGCCCTGGTTGGACCCCTTTGACGGTTTCGCCTATGACGAGGCGGCGAGCCGGGTCAACTGGCCCCCGCTCTGGATGATCTCCGCCAAGGCGGACAAGGTACTTGGCCACCCCGTCGACGTGCGCCGCTTCAGCGACGAGATGGGCTCGGCCGCCCGCCACACCCGCCTTGGGCGGGACAACGGCAACCGCCTCGATTACGACCACATCAACATGCTGACGGCCCCCCAGGCACAGGAGGATCACTTCCCCGACATCCTCGCCTGGCTGCGCAACCCCCAAGCTGCCTGATAGACAAAAAACGGGCACTTGCGTGCCCGTTTTTTGTTGTCTCCCGGCCCTGCTGGCTAGCGGGGCCCGGATGGTATGCCAAGGCGGAACAGGGTCGCCTCGGTGGTATCGGTCAGTTCACCCACGCCCACGACACTCCAGAGCTCCTCTTCCAGCTTCTTGGCCTTGTGAATGGCGAACTTGGCGATGTAGTCCAGTTCACCCGCGATGAAGCTGGTGTCCGGGCGGCCGGTGCGCGAAATACCCACCAGTACCGAATAGAACTCTCCCTGTTGCCGGGCCAGCTCGATGAAGCGGCGCTTTTGATCCGGTGAGCTGAAGCTGCTGGCCAGGTGGCTGCGAAACAGGGGGGTTCCCCCCTGGGAGTGGAGGGCGGCGATGTAGACCTCCTCCTCTTCCGGCTTGTCTTCCCGCTCGATGGCGCGCAGGGGATTGAGCAGCAGGGCCTTGAGCAGTGCCCCCTGGAACAGGGGATACAGGTTCAACTGCTGATCCTGCTCGGCACAGATGCGCAGCAGACGGGAAAGGCTGCGTGGCTGTGGCGAGAGGCCGGCCGCGGCCAGTTTCGGGGCGGCCTTGAGCTTGTTCACATAGACGGGGGTGTTGAACAGGTGGTGGGTGTAGAGGTTGCGCAGCGCCCTGGCCATGCCGCGATAGCGATTGAACTCCCGGGTGGTCTTGAGCTTGTTCTGGTTGCTTTCGATAAGCAGGCTGAAGAACTGGTGGCCGGTATGGCGCTCGGCCGTCCCCTCGATGCACAGATGCAGCACGGTTCTGCTCAGGTTGAGGCTGACCAGCCGATAGGGCAGGCGTTGCAGGTCCATGTTCCTGGCGAGCTCCTGCAAGCGGGGCAGAGCCACAGTGATGATGTCTCCCTTCTCCCCGTCGAACGGCTCCTCCAGCTCGATTTGCATGCCGTGGGCCGAGATGTCTCGGGTCCAGCCGACCCAGGATCGCTCCTTGTGATGCAAGACGATGGCCGTCTTGTGCATGTAGCGCGCCTCCTTGCGCAGTTGCACATAGTGCAGCGTCTCTATCTCGAAGGGGGCGGCATGGATGTCATGGCCAAAGCGCTGCAAGGCGTTGGCGTTGAGCGGATCCTGACCCGTCTCTCGCTGGAACTCGTCGCGCTGGTTGTCCAGGTTTATCTCCTGCAGCATGCCCACGTATCCGAGCTGGGCCAGGCGCTCGCGCAGCAGCCTGTCCTGCAACTGGCTCGCCCCGCCCTGGGGGTTGTCGAGGTCGGCCTCCCGCAGGGTGCAGGCTTCCATGCTGAACTTGTATACCCGCCAGCTGGGGCGGCGGGCGCCGATCTGGAAGAAGAGCGCGGTCAGTCCGCTCTGTTCCAGCTCCTCCCGGGTCGCGGAGAAGAAGTAGAGGTGGCTGCGTACCGCATGGGTAAAGCTGTAGATCAGCGTCTCGCGCATGCCCTCTTTGCCTGGGAGCAACGAGGGCATGCGGGCCGCAGTGAAGAGGCTGGCGAGCATGTCGCGGTTCTTGGCGTCGCGCCAGTATTCGAGAATGTGCTGGTTGTTCTCGGTGCGCAGGGCGATCTCGAGGGCGGGGACGCTGCCCTTGCCGAAATAGAGGGGCATGCCGGTCATGCGCGGCAGATAGAACTGCTCATACCCCTTGATGACGGCGGCGGAGAGCAGGTAGTCGACGCTGACGCGATAGCGGCTGCGGTTGCGCTCGATGAAGTCGCGCAGGAACTCGTCGAACACCGGATGCTCGCCGTTCTTGAGCAGCCTGAGCCAGAATTTGTCCTCTTTTCTCTCCTCCCCCAGGATCTGGTAGCTGACCGGGTCACGCAGCAGGGGATGGGGATGATCGCGTTCCAGTCCGGTGAAGAAGACGGCTATCAGGTCGCCTGTCTGGTAGTCGGGCAGATAGGGCACGGATACCCGGATGCCGCCGAGGGAGATGTCGGAGCTCTTGGCGAGGATCTTCTCGCCGTTGGCGAGCTGGAGCACCATGGGAGAGCTGAAGTGCATGCGCTCTTCCTGTCGCCCGTAATGGCTGGCGAAGGGGATGGCGCTGACATCGAACGGACGAAACGGGCTGATGGGCAGTGCCAGATTGTCGCTGCGCCCCTGGTTGAGTTTGTACCAGGCTTGCAGCGCCTCGTAGACCCCCAGGGTGTAGCTGTCCCGGTAGAGGTAGCACTGGGATTGAAACAGCTCGATGGCCTCGGCGGGCATGAAGTGGGTCACCCCGTCGAACTCATGCACCTGACAGAGGGTGCCCAGCTCGTTGCGCATGTCGATGACGCGCCGACAGGGGGTGCACTTGCGTTTGAGTTCCATCTTCAGCAGGAACCGGCTGTTGGTATTTTCGTTCTGGGTCAGACGGTTGAAGATTTCGTCGAAGTCCTTTTCCCGGAGCAGGGGGACAAGTTGTTCTATCAGATGTAGTGGTTGTTCTGAATCCATGTATTCCTGCCGCGGAAAGTCACTTTTCCGATTCTGGGTTTGATCTGCCGGTCGCAAACAAGTATATCAAGCAGGAATTCATCCTGTCCCCGAGTTATCCATGGCCAAAAACAAAACCGCCTATGTTTGTTCCGAATGTGGAGCCGACTTCACCCGCTGGCAAGGCCAGTGCAGCGAGTGCAAGGAGTGGAACACCATCACCGAGGTGCGACTGGGGGTGACGACACCCGGCAAGAGCGCTCGTTATACCGGTTATGCGGGCGCCGTCGGCAGCCAGGTGCAGACCCTGGCGGAGATCGCCACCACGGAGATCCCCCGTTTCAGCTCGGGCTTCAAGGAGCTGGACCGCGTACTCGGTGGCGGCGTGGTCCCCGGTTCGGCCATTCTCATCGGCGGCAACCCCGGGGCCGGCAAGTCGACCCTGTTGCTGCAGACCATGTGCGGCCTGGCGCAGCGCATGAAGACCCTCTATGTGACCGGTGAGGAGTCACTGCAACAGGTGGCGATGCGGGCTGGTCGGCTGGGTCTGCCCACGGACAAGCTGCGCATGTTGTCCGAGACCAGTGTCGAGCAGATCTGCCTCATCGCCCAGCAGGAGCAACCTCAGATCATGGTCATCGACTCCATCCAGGTGATGCACGTGGCGGATGTGCAGTCCGCGCCGGGGTCCGTCTCCCAGGTGCGGGAGTCGGCGGCGCTGCTGACACGCTATGCCAAGCAGAATCATGTGGCCATCTTCATGGTGGGCCACGTCACCAAGGACGGCACCCTGGCGGGTCCCAAGGTGCTGGAGCACTGCATCGACTGCTCCGTGCTGCTGGATGGCGGGCACGACTCGCGTTTTCGCACCCTGCGCTCCCACAAGAACCGCTTCGGTGCGGTCAACGAACTGGGGGTCTTCGCCATGACCGGGCAGGGAATGAAGGAGGTGAGCAACCCTTCCGCGATTTTCCTCAGCCGCGGGGAGGAGCAGGCTCCGGGCTCCATCGTCATGGTGATCTGGGAAGGCACGCGCCCCCTGCTGGTGGAGTTGCAGGCGCTGGTGGATTACTCCCAGCTCTCCAATCCGCGCCGGGTGGCGGTGGGGATGGACCACAACCGTCTCGCCATGCTGCTGGCGGTGCTGCATCGTCACGGCGGGTTGCAGATGGCGGATCAGGATGTGTTCATCAACGTGGTGGGTGGCGTCAAAGTCGAGGAGACCAGCGCGGATCTGGCGCTGCTGCTGGCCATGGTGTCGAGCTTCCGGGATCAGGCCCTGCCCAAGGATCTGGTGGTCTTTGGCGAGGTGGGGCTCTCTGGTGAGATACGGCCCGTGCCCTCGGGTCAGGAGCGACTGCAGGAGGCGGCCAAGCACGGTTTCCGCCGAGCCATCGTCCCGCATGCCAATGCGCCCAAACATCCCATCGAGGGGATGGAGGTGGTGCCGGTGAAGAAACTCTCCGATGCCCTCGAGGCCCTGTAATCGACCATGAAAAAGGAGCGTATGGACGCTCCTTTGTTTTTCTGCCCGCCCGCTCAGGATTCGGGGGGGACGTGGTCTCGGTGCTCTTGCAGCAACTGCTCCAGCTCGCGATGGAGCAGTTGTTCCTCTCCGATGTTCAGCTCGATCATCCGCTTGAGGTGAGTGGCGCTGTCGATGTCGATGTGGTGGCAGTAAAACCCCAGCTTCTTGCTGGCTTCGTGGGTCAGCTCGACCTGCATCTTGATCTCGATGTCGCTGCCCCCGAGCACGAAGCAGATTTCGTACTCCTTGTCCTCGCTGGCGACCCAATCCTCGGGTCTGAGCAGCAGGGCTCCCTGCAGGGAGACATCGACCAGCTGGGTGCGCCACTGGTGTTCACCCTGGGTGAGCTTGGCGGCGGTCAAATAGAAAATCCGAGTAAAGTGGCGGCGCTCGGCCATGGTCGTCTCCGGTCTGCGTGCGAGCAAGATGCTCATCCTTCATGTTGCAGAGTGTAATCCAGCTGGCACGCCAGGATATTGAACTGGCTCCGATATTGAATATCAGACCTGCTGATGGCTGAGGGATTCCACCACCTGCAGCGCCTTGACCAGCCGATCCTCCTGTTTGAACCTGTCCTCCAGCACGGGGCCGAGCTGGTTCAGATCCTCGTCCAGTTGCAACAACTGGGCTTCGTCGGCGTTGCTGTACTTGTCGTTGAACTCCAGCGCGAATTCGGTACAGGCACGGATATGGGGGTAGATGCGCTTGGCCAGCTCCAGTTTGTCCCCGCTGGCTTGCTCAAAGGCGGTGACGACATGGTTGTAGATCTCGAAATGGCCTGCGCTGACGTAATCGACCAGTTGTTCGCAAAAACGTTGCAGTTCGACGTGACCTGGGAGGGTGCGTTGCTTGCACTTGGCGGGCATGAGGCCTGCCAGTCGCATGTACTCGACCAGCAACGCCTGTCTGGCATCCAGCCAGTCATCTATTGCTCTGTGCTTGCCTGCCAGTGCGCGCTTGGTTTTTTCCAGTTCAGTTAACATAGTCCCTCCATGGGCATGACATGCTGCTCTCGGGTCGCATGCCTTCGGTCATTCTCATCGACTGACGACACTCCTATAACTAGGGAAAATCCAGTTGACCGTCAATAGGAGTGTAGGGATATTGTTACATCAGGCGGGGATTTGCATACCTCTCCCCACCGGTACTTCGCATCCTGTCGCCCATCCAGGGGACAAGGGGGCGATATATGTGACTATTTCCGCAGATCTTGATGAAAACCCCAGCATTCAAGCCAATCCGGCTGATAAAGCCTTTGCCTGAGTGTTTTTTTTTGAATAGAGTGGCCCGGTGCTAAATGCCCGATCATAAAGGAAATGTTATGAACAAAGCTCAACTTGTCGATGCAATTGCCGCCAAAGCAGACCTGAGCAAAGCTCAGGCCAAAGTCGCTCTGGAAGAGATCATCAATGGTATTACCCAGAGCCTGAAAGAGGGCGATGCCGTTCAGTTGGTGGGTTTTGGTACCTTCAAGGTCAACCATCGCGCGGGCCGTACCGGTCGCAACCCGCAAACCGGTAAAGAGATCCAGATTGCAGCTGCCAATGTGCCGTCCTTCGTGGCTGGCAAGGCGCTGAAAGACGCCGTCAAATAAGGTCGTCTTGTAATCAAATGAAACCCGGCTTGTGCCGGGTTTTTTCTTGCCATCTTCGTCAAAATTTGTTTCAGATACACTCAGGATATGGCATGCGCTGTAGCGAGGTGGATATGGAACAGAAAAATGCCATTCGGCAGGTAGCCGTCCCCTGGGCTCCCTCTCGTCAACTCCCTCCCGGCCTGGTCGTGGCCGAACTGCACCAGGATATCTGGAGCGACACCCTGACCGTCATGTTGGGGCGTGCTCGCAGCATCGATCTGCCTCCGTTGCCCCTGTGCCGGGTGAGTTTTCGCCACATCTTCGCGGTGCGGGTGATGGAGGATTGCGATCTGGCGGAGGGGCGTGACAGCCACGTCATCGAGGAGCAGATCCAGCTCATCACCCCGTCCCGTTTCGCCAGCTGGTTCCATCAGGAATCCGATGGACTGCACCTGGATGAAGATTTGCAGCACTACCGCATCTCGACCTGGGATTACTGCGCCGATGTGCTGACCTCTTCTCCCCCTGAACTCCAGTTCATGGTTCAGGAAGAGTAAGCCAGACTGTCGGGTCACCTCCGTGGTGACAAAAAAGCCGGCGCAGGGGCGCCGGCTTTTTCTTGTTCGGGAGCGTGGGGCGCTTAGCCCAGGATCTGGTCCCGGTGCAGCCCCAGCACGATCAGCAGCCCGATGAAATAGAAGGCGCTGAGCTTGATGCCGAGAATGGTGAGCAGGCCGGCGCACAGACGCACCAGGGCCTTGTGCAGCCAGGATCCGGTGAAGCGGTACATGATCACTCCACCGCGTCGGCCGGCGCGAACTCCGGCACCTTGGCCATGGCATCCAGCACCACTTGGATGTCGGCCCCCGGCTTGCAGGCATTCTCGCTCAGATGGCGACGCCAGGCGCGCGCCCCCTGCATGTTCTGGAACAACCCCAGCATGTGGCGGGTCATGTGGGAGAGGTAGTTGCCCTTGGCCAGCTCCTGTTCGATGTAGGGCTGCATCATCCGCACCACCTCGTGGCGGCTTGGCACGGCATGGTTCTCGCCGAACACCAGATTGTCCACTTGGGCCAGAATGTAGGGATTCTGGTAAGCTTCGCGGCCCATCATGACCCCGTCGAGGTGCTGCAGATGTTCAAGAGTCTGTTCCAGACTGGTCACCCCGCCGTTGATGGCAATGGTCAGTTCCGGGTAATCCTGCTTGACCTGGTAGACGCGAGGATAATCGAGGGGTGGGATCTCGCGGTTCTCTTTCGGACTCAGGCCGCTCAGCCAGGCCTTGCGGGCGTGGACGATGAAGGTATCGCAACCGGCGTCCCGTACCTGCTCGATGAAGGCCTGCAAGAACTCGTAGGAGTCTTGCTCGTCGATGCCGATACGGGTCTTCACGGTGACCGGAATGTCGACTACGTCGCGCATTGCCTTGACGCAATCAGCCACCAGCGCGGGTTCGCCCATGAGGCAGGCGCCGAAGCGGCCGTTTTGCACCCGATCGGAAGGGCAGCCGACGTTGAGGTTGACCTCGTCATAGCCGCGCTCCTCGGCGAGCCTGGCGCAGCGGGCCAGGTCTGCCGGGTTGCTGCCACCCAGTTGCAGGGCGAGAGGGTGTTCCTGCTCGCTGTAGCCCAGATAGTCGCCCTTGCCGTGGATGATGGCGCCCGTGGTCACCATCTCGGTATAGAGCAGGGTCTGGCGGGTCATCAGACGGTGGAAATAACGGCAATGCCGATCGGTCCAGTCCAGCATGGGGGCGATGGAAAAGCGCTGCGCCTGCATAAAAATCATCCGGGTTGGCCAAACAAGGGGCGGGATTCTATCACAACGTGAGACAGCCCCAGAAAATGAATTTTGTCGCCGCGCACTGGGGGCCCTGTGATAGTATCCGGCTAATTGACAGGGTATCTGCGTGAACATGAATCAAGACCAACTTCTACAACGAGCGGAACGCCTTTGCGAGCAGCGCGGGATCCGTTTCACCCCGACACGGCGCCAGGTGCTCCGGCTGCTTGCCGCCCACGGCAATGCCATCAGTGCCTATGATTTGCTGGCCCAGTTGCAGCAGACCGAGGCTCATGCCAAACCGCCTACCGTCTATCGGGCGCTCGACTTCCTGCTCGAACAGGGCTTTGCCCACAAGGTGGAGTCGCTCAACGCCTTCATCTTCTGCTGCCACTTCGACCATGCCCACCCGATGCAACTGCTGATCTGCGATCGTTGCGGTGAGGTAGTGGAGCTGCACGATCCCGCCATCGACGGCGCCTTTTCCGAGCAGGCTCATCAGCATGGTTTTACTATTACCAACAAGACCATAGAAGCCCATGGTCAATGTGCCCGCTGTTCCGTTACCGTAGGAAGTCAAGATGAAGGCTGATTTTGTAAACCCGTTCCTGCTCTCCCTGCTCAACGTGCTCTCCACCATGGCACAGCTGGAACTCAAACCGGGCGCGCCCAAGCGCAAGACGGACGAGCTGGCTCGGGGAGATGTCTCCGGCCTGATTGGCATGGTGGGTCCGCAGACCCGGGGCTCCCTCTCCATCAGTTTCGAGAAGGGGCTGGCATTGGAGATCATGCGTCGCATGCTGGGGGAGGCGCCGGCCACCATCAACGAGGAAGTGACCGACATGGTGGGCGAGATCACCAACATGGTGACGGGCGGCGCCAAACGCATGCTGGGGGAGAAGGGCTATGAGTTCGACATGGCGACCCCGGTCATCGTCTCCGGTCCCAATCACACCATCACTCACCGGGCAGACGGCGCCAAGATCATGATGCCGTTCGAATCGGAGTATGGCCGTGCCACCATCGAGATCTGCTTCGAGTAATCGCCATGTGGAAGATGCTGAAATGGAGTGTCATCGGTGGGGTGGTGCTGCTTATCCTGTCGGATATCGAGATCAGCACCTCTCTCTACAAGTACGAAGACAACCGCGTGGAGATCAACTTCCCGCGCTGGCAGGCTGACCAGCCCTGGTGCACCCTGCGCTGGCATGAGGGCCGGTTTGAGCATCACTGGTACGGTCTTGCAGGCAAACCCAAGCCAGCAACCGTCCTCTGAAGAGCGCTCTCCACAACGGATGAACCAGATTGCACCAACAAAAAAGAGGCCAGCAAATGCTGGCCTCTTTCATTTGGTCAAGATCTGTTATCAGGCCGCTTCTGCAGCCAGCTTGCCATTGCCACGCACCATGACACCGAGGCCACAGGCCAGCAGGGTCGGCAGCAACCAGGCCAGGCCTTTGTCAAACAGCGGCAGGAAGGCGAAAGCATCCATCTTCATGCCGGCGGCGCCCAGGCCGTCCAGGCAGCCGAACAGGAAGGCGACCAGCAGCACGGAGCGGAACACCAGGCGGGGGCGACCGAAGTAACCCTTCAGGAAGGTGACCAGTACCAGCGCCACGGCAACCGGGTAGATGGCGACCAGCACCGGAATGGAGAGGCTGATGAGCTGGCTCAGGCCCACGTTGGCCACGATGCCGCAGATGACACCCAGCAGCACGACCAGCTTCTTGTAGCTCATGCCGGTCAGGTTGTGGAAGAAGTCGGAGCAGGCGGAGATGAGGCCGACGGCCGTGGTGAAACAGGCCAGGGTGATGATGGCTGCCAGGATGAACTGACCCGGTTGGCCGAACAGACTCAGCACGTAGGCGTTGACGATAGCACCGCCGTTGCTCACGTCGGTGGCGACGCCGGCAGCGGTGTTGCCCAGCTGGAACAGGGAGACATAGACCACGGAGAGACCGATGGCGGAGATGATGCCAGCGATGGCCAGGTACTTGAACTGGCTCTGGTAGTCATGGATGCCTTTCTGGCGCAGCAGGTCGACGATCAGGGCGCCGAACATCAGGGACGCCAGGGTGTCCATGGTGTTGTAGCCTTCCAGAATGCCTTTCACGAAGGGGGTGCTCTGGTAGTCACCGGATGCGGCAGGCATGCTTCCTTGCGGTGCGACGAAGACACCGATGGCCAGGGTCAGCAGCAGCAGCATCAGCAGCGGGGTCAGGTACTTGCCGATGGCATCCATCAGCTTGCCCTGGTTGAGGGAGACCAGGATGGCTACGCCGAAGAACAGTACTGTATAGGCAGCCAGACCGGATGGTCCCATGTCGCCAAGGAAGGGCTTGAGGCCCATCTCGTAGGCCACCAGGCCGGTACGGGGGGCGGCGAAGGCCGGGCCGATGATGATGTAGATGGCGACGGCCAGTGCGGTGGCCACGCCGGCCGGCAGCAGCTTGGTCATGCCGGCCCAGCCGTTGCCAGCCTTGGCGACGGCGATGATGGTGATGAGGGGCAGGCCCACGGCGGTGACCAGGAAGCCCAGCATGGCCAGGGAGAGGTGCTCACCCGCCATGAAGCCGGCCAGGGGCGGGAAGATGATGTTGCCTGCGCCCAGATAGAACGCAAAGGTCATGAAGCCCAATCCGAGTACATCGGACAATGTGAGTGATTTCGTCAAGTTCAACCTCGTCTGTCTTGTAAACTATTGCTTGTTATAGTTTTTTATTTGTCAGTGACCGGCACTTTCCGGGGGTAAAAAAAAGAGCCCCGCTGGTTTTTTCATCGCGACCAGTGGTTTGAACTGGTCTTGAGCGGGCGCTCATTTAGCAGTCAGCATAATGATGTGAAAAAATAGTTCAAGGCAAAATTTACATCTTCAAATAGAAGGGGCTGGTTAGTTGGATATATCTGTCGGAATAGCCTCCCGTGGCAGAATGGATCACAATTTCCCCCCTCTCACACTTGTTTAATCCTCTGCCAAGCAGCAATAAAACACGATTTGCCTCTTTCCCCTCTCTGGTAGTAACAGCCAGATAACAACGCTCATACAGATCATAACTCGACGAAATGCATAAAATTTCATCCGCCATCGCCGTGGGCAGCACCAGGGCCAGTTGCCCGGTACGGCTCAGCAGGCGATCGCTGGCGGCCAGCAATCCCCTTGGGTCGAGCCCCCCGGTATGACGGGCCAGAGCCCTGGCCGGATCGCGAAGTGTCTGGCCTGCCGGGAAATAGGGCGGGTTGGAGACGATGAGATCGTAAGGGGGGGCGAGGTGATCCTGAATGGCGCTCTCTATGATGGTGACCCGCTCACGCCAGGGGGAGGCCGTCACATTCTCATGGGCCTGCATGGCTGCATCCTTATCCAGCTCCACCCCGTCTATGTGGCAGTCGTTCGTGCTGCGCTGGGCCACCATCAGGGCGATGAGGCCGCTGCCGGTGCCGATGTCCAGCACCCGGCGGGCGCTGTCGACTGGCGCCCAGGCTCCCAGCAGAATGCCGTCCGTACCGACCTTCATGGCGCAGCGGTCGTGATCGATGTGAAATTGCTTGAACGTGAAACCGTTGTTGCGCCCCATTCGGCCCTCCTCCTGTGCCTGCCCGCGGAAAATGGCCGGCGATTATAGCGGCTAAGCCACAGTCACCATAGGAGCCGGCGGCATAATCGCCTATAATCTGCCGCTTCCTTAATGACCGAGTATTGCCATGAGCCAGTCCTTTGATGATTTCGACCTGAATCCAGCCCTCAGTCGGGCCTTGGCCGAGATGGGATTCACCCGCCCCACCACCATCCAGCAGATGGTGCTGGAGCCAGCCCTGGACGGCCGCGATATTCTGGCTTCTGCGCCGACCGGAACCGGCAAGACCGCCGCCTTCCTGCTGCCCGCGATGCAGCACCTGCTGGACTTCCCGCGTCGCAAGCCGGGTCCGTGCCGCATGCTGATCCTGACTCCGACCCGCGAGCTCGCGCTGCAGGTGAGTGCTCACGCCAAGGCCCTGGCGGTGCACACCCATCTCAGCATCGAGACCATCATCGGTGGTGTCAGCCATGAAGAGCAGCTGCCTGCCCTGACCAAGACCACCGACATCGTGGTGGCCACCCCGGGCCGTCTGCTCGAGTACATCGAGAAAGAGGAGTTCGAGAGCCACGACATCGAGGTGCTGGTGCTGGATGAAGCGGACCGGATGCTGGACATGGGCTTCATCAAGGACGTGAACCGCATCGTGGAAGAGGCGCGCTACCGCAAGCACACCATGCTCTTCTCCGCCACCCTGGAAGGGGCCGGCCTCGAGAAGTTTGCGAGCGAGATCCTCAAAGACCCGGTTGAGCTGCACGCCGAGCCGCCCCGCAGCGAGCGCCGCCCCATCACCCAGTGGATCCACCTGGCCGATGATGCCGCCCACAAGCTGGCTCTGCTGGTGCACATCCTGAAAAACCCGGAAACCCAGAAGGCCATCATCTTCGTCAAGACCCGTGAGCGACTGGCGGAGCTTTCCGGCCAGTTGCAGGCGGCAGGCGTGCCCTGCGCCTGGATCCGTGGCGAGATGGAGCAGGCCAAGCGCATTGAGTCTATCCGCAAGTTCCACGAAGGGGAGGTGCCCTTCCTCATCGCCACCGACGTGGCCGCCCGCGGCATCGATCTGCCGAACGTCAGCCATGTCATCAACTACG
The DNA here is from genome assembly GCF_040908265.1 of Aeromonas sp. R5-1. NCBI lineage: Bacteria > Pseudomonadati > Pseudomonadota > Gammaproteobacteria > Aeromonadales > Aeromonadaceae > Aeromonas > Aeromonas sp. R5-1. The sequence continues at coordinate 75,053 of NZ_JBFODJ010000048.1, read as the reverse complement.
ACATGCCCTACGGCGCGGATGTCTATGTGCACCGCATCGGTCGTACCGGTCGTGCCGGCAACCGTGGCTGCGCCATCAGCCTGGTGGAAGCTCACGACATGGCCATGGTCGCCAAGATCGAACGCTACACCGAGGAGCGCCTCAAGCGCCGGGTGATCGATGAGCTGCGCCCCAGACACAAGGAAGCGCGGGTGCCGGTGAAGAAGAAAAAGCCGAAGGATGCCAAGAAGTCGGCAAAGAAGAAAAAGAAGTAATGCCCCCGAGCACAGTTGAAACGGCCATCCCAGGATGGCCGTTTTGCTGTCTGCTGCCTGGGGAGTGGCCTGAGAGAGGCGCAGAAAAAAGCCGACGCAAGGACGTCGGCCAACAAAAAGTGCTTACAACAGAGGATTCACAGAGTCAGACCCGAGGATCTCCGACTTGGTTCCCTTGAATGTGTAATTAATTTTCAGCGCGCTTGAACATCAGGGTATTGGCGTCGGACTCTTCCGGTACAAAGTAGTAGCCGTCGGCATTGAAACCGGTCAGCTGTTCCACCCGGGTGAGCCGATGCTTGATGATGTGGCGTGCCATCATGCCGCGGGCCTTCTTGGCGTAGAAGCTGATGATCTTGAACTGGCCGTTCTTCTCGTCCTTGAAGACCGGGGTGATGATGCGCCCCTGCAGGGCTTTCGGGCGCACCGACTTGAAATACTCGTCGGAGGCGAGGTTGATCAGCACGTCGTCCCCCTGGGCCGCCAGCGCCTTGTTCAGGTGCTCAGTGATGATGTCGCCCCAGAACTGGTAGAGGTCCTTGCCGCGCGGGTTCTCCAGCCTAATCCCCATCTCCAGGCGGTAGGGCATCATGAGGTCAAGCGGCCGCAGTACGCCATAAAGGCCGGAGAGCATGCGCAGGTGGGCCTGGGCGAAGTCGAGGTCGGCCTCGCTGAAATCTTCTACGGCCAGACCGGTGTAGACGTCCCCCTTGAAGGCCAGCAGCGCCTGGCGGGCGTTGGCCAGCGTGAAGTCAGGCTGCCACTCGGCAAAGCGGGCGGCGTTGAGGCCGGCGAGCTTGTCGCTGATCTTCATCAGGCTGGCGATCTGGTCCGGGCTCAGTTGACGAGCCCGGGTGATCAGTGCTGCGGAGTGGTCCAGCAGTTCGGGTTGGGTGAAACGGGAGGTCACCAGGGGTGACTCGTAGTCCAGCGTCTTGGCCGGGGAAACCACAATCAGCATAACGGTCCTTTACTAGCGGTGACGCACGCCCCTCATTCATCCAGGGTCACGTTGTCGAGAGTGCCTGCACCCAGCTGCTCGCGACCCGACAGCTTGATGAGCAGTCGCAGGTCGTTGGCGGAGTCGGCATGGGCAAGGGCCTCACTGTAGCCAATTTGGCCGGCGCAGAACAGGGTGAACAGCGCCTGATCGAAGGTCTGCATGCCGAGCTCGCCGGATTTGGTCATCACCTCCTTGAGTCTGTGCATCTCTCCCTTGCGGATGATGTCGGTGACGAGCGGGGTGTTGAGCAGGATCTCGAAGGCGGCGACCCGGCGCAGCCCATGAGCGGAGGGGAGCAGCTGCTGGGCGACGATGGCGCGCAGGTTGAAGGAGAGATCGAACAGGAACTGGCGGTGCTTCTCCTGGGGAACCAGGTGGAGGATGCGATCCAGCGCCTGGTTGGCATTGTTGGCGTGCAGGGTGGCGAGGCAGAGGTGGCCAGTCTCGGCAAACTGGATGGCGAACTCCATGGTCTCCTGAGAGCGGATTTCACCGATGAGGATGACATCCGGTGCCTGGCGCAGGGAGTTTCTGAGCGCCACGTCGAAGGAGCCGGTGTCGATGCCGACCTCCCGTTGGGTCACCAGGCAGCGGCCGTGCTGGTGGACGAACTCCACCGGATCCTCCACCGTCAGGATGTGGCCGTCACCGTGCTGGTTGCGAAAGCCGATCATGGCCGCCTGGGTGGTGGACTTGCCGGCGCCAGTGGCCCCGACGAAGAGCACCAGCCCGCGTTTGGCCATGGCGACCTCCTGCAGGATGGGAGGCAGCACCAGCTCGTCAAAGGTGGGGATGCGGGTCTCGATGCGGCGCAGCACCATGCCCGGCATATCCTGTTGCCAGAAGGCGCTGACCCGAAAGCGCCCCAGCGAGCCTCGCTGGATGGCGTAGTTGGCCTCGCGGGTGTGCAGGAAGCGCTCGAAGTGGGTCTCGTCCAGGCTTTCTCTGATCAACGCCAGCGCCGTCGTCTTGTCGAGGGGAGCCGGCCCGAGCGACACCAGACGCCCGTTGACCTTGAGGGTCGGGGGGGCATCGACCGTGATGAAGAGATCCGAGCCCTTTTGTTCAACCAGTGCGGCGAGCAGAACATCCATGTTCATGGCGACTCCTTGGGTGTGCGAGCTTAAATGGTATTGGGATCGACCGCCTTGGCCTTGGCATCAAGGGAGGCGACGACCCCCCGGTTGACCAACTGCTTGAGGCTCTGGTCCATGGTCTGCATGCCGTGGGTCATCCCGGTCTGGATGACGGAATAGAGCTGGGCCACCTTGTCTTCCCGGATGAGGTTTCGCACCGCCGGGATCCCCAGCATGATCTCGTGGGCCGCCACCCGGCCGCCACCGATACGCTTGAGCAGGGTCTGGGAGATGACCGCCCGCAGGGATTCGGAGAGCATGGATCGCACCATGTCCTTCTCCGAGCCGGGGAAGACGTCGATGATACGGTCGATGGTCTTGGCAGCCGAGGAGGTGTGCAGGGTACCAAATACCAGGTGACCGGTTTCGGCGGCGGTCATGGCGAGGCGGATGGTTTCGAGGTCCCGCATTTCACCTACCAGGATGATATCCGGGTCTTCCCGCAGGGCCGAGCGCAGGGCGTTGCTGAAGCTCTTGGTGTCGCGGTGTACTTCCCGCTGGTTCACCAGGCAGCGCTTGTTCTCGTGCACGAATTCGATGGGATCCTCGATGGTGAGGATGTGGTGGTGGAAGTTGTCATTGATGTAATCGACCATGGCGGCCAGGGTGGTGGATTTGCCCGAGCCGGTGGGCCCAGTCACCAGCACCAGGCCGCGAGGGTACTCCGCTATCTTGCGAAATATCTCCGGCGCCCCCAGATCGTCCAGGGTCAGAACGGTGCTCGGGATGGTACGAAACACGGCGCCCGAGCCGCGCGCCTGCTGGAAGGCGTTGACCCGAAAGCGTGCCATGCCGGGCACTTCGAAGGAGAAGTCCACCTCGAAGTTCTCCTCCAACTCCTTGCGCTGGTGGTCATTCATGATGTCGTAAATGAGGGCATGGACTTCCCGGTGATCCAGGGCGGGTAAATTGATCTTGCGAACCTCCCCATCAACCCTGATCATCGGGGGGACTCCGGCCGAGAGGTGTAGATCCGAGGCCTTATGCTTTACACTGAATGCCAATAACTCTGTGATATCCATAGATTTGTTATTCTCCCATCACAAGATTACGAACGAAATATGAGCCAGATTGCCCAGCACCTGCTTCAGGTAAAGGAACGTATTGTAGAGGCTGCCCGGCGTGTTGGCCGCAGCCCAGATCACATCCAGTTGCTTGCTGTCAGCAAAACCAAGCCGCTGGGGGACATTCAGGCTGCCTACGCCGCCGGTCAGCGGCGCTTTGGCGAATCCTACGCCCAGGAGGCCGCGCTCAAGATTGATGCCTTGCGCGAGCAGAACGCCTGTACAGACATAGAGTGGCACTTTATCGGCCCGCTGCAATCGAACAAGTCCAAGCTGGTGGCGGAGCGGTTCGACTGGGTTCAAAGTGTCGATCGTGACAAGCTCATCGAACGCCTCAACAACCAGAGACCGAGTGGGCTCGCGCCGCTAAATATCTGTCTGCAAATCAATATTAGCGGAGAGAGCAGCAAATCCGGTACGTCGGAGCAAGAGATTTTCCGCCTGGCCTCCCTGGTGGCCCAAAGCGAGCGGCTGCGGTTGCGCGGCCTGATGGCCATCCCCGAGCATACCCGCGACGAGGGGGTGCTGGCGGCCCAGATGGCGCGCATGCAGGCTCTGTTCACCGAGCTTGCGCAACAATACCCGAGCGTCGACACCCTTTCGATGGGGATGACCGAGGATCTCGAGCCGGCCATTGCCCATGGCAGCACCATGGTGCGGGTCGGGACCGCCATCTTCGGGGCCCGTGACTATTCATGAGCAAGAGCCGGGGCGAGAAACACCCCGGTCGTGCTTTTTTTCAGGTAAACAGGCGCGTGTGATGCTGTCAGCCCGCACAGGCTGGGTCGGCATCCGCTGCGATGTCAGTAACAGGAGTGTTTGATGCAGCAGAGAACCCTCGCCTTCATCGGGGCAGGCAACATGAGCCGCAGTATCATTGCCGGCCTCATCCAGGCGGGTTACCCGGCAGAGCGTATCATCGCCGCCAATCCGAGCCGCCCCAAGCTGGACGAACTGGCCAGCCAGTTCGGCATCCGTATCACCCAGGACAACGCCGAGGCGGCCCGTGAGGCCGAGGTGATCGTGCTGGCGGTCAAGCCCCAGCTGATGGCGGGCATGCTGACGGCGCTGGTGGCCGAGCTTGGCTCGCTGGATGGCAAGTTGCTCATCTCCATCGCTGCCGGCATTCGCGTCGCGCGCTTGCAGGAGATGGCGGGTGGTCACGATCGCATCATTCGCACCATGCCCAACACCCCCTCCTTGCTGGGGCTGGGGATGACCGGGCTCTATGCACCGCCCGCCATCGGGCAGGCCGATCGGGCGGTGGCCGAACAGATGATGCAATCCGTGGGCAAGACCCTCTGGGTGGATCAGGAGGCCGGCATCAACGGCGTCATTGCGGCGGCGGGCAGTGCCCCGGCCTACTTCTTCCTGTTCATGCAGGCGATTGCCGAGGAGGCCGAGGCCATGGGCTTTACGCCGGAGCAGGCCCGCCTGCTGGTGCAGCAAACCGCCCTGGGAGCGGCCGCCATGGTGGAGCAGAATCCCGATCTGTCGCTGCAGACCCTGCGCGAGCAGGTGACCAGCAAGGGCGGGACCACGGCCGAGGCCGTCAAGACATTCCAGGAGCAGGGGCTGATGTCGCTGACCGCAAGAGCCATGCAGGCGGCCGTTACCCGGGCCGGCGAAATGGAAACCCTTTTCTGAATCCCTTTTAGCAAGGAGCCCGGATGAACACGGCTTACTTTTTGATTAACACTGTCTTTGATCTCTACCTCATGGTGGTGCTGCTGCGGGTCTGGCTGCAGTGGGCGCGGGCCGACTTCTACAACCCCATGAGCCAGATGGTGGTCAAGCTGACCAACCCGCTGGTGGTGCCCCTGCGCCGCGTCATCCCGGGTTTTGGCGGGCTGGACATGGCCTCTGTGCTGCTGGCGCTGCTGATCGCCTTTGGCAAATTGGTCCTGCTCAAGAGCATGAATGTGCTGCAGGCGGACTGGCTCACTCTCTGTCTGTTTGCGACGCTCACCGTGTTGAAGAAGGCGGGTTCCATGATCTTCTGGATCCTGCTTATCCGCGCCATCCTGAGCTGGGTCAGCCAGGGTCGCAACCCCATTGAATACGTGATGCACCAGCTCACTGAACCCTTCCTGGCCCCCATTCGCCGCATCCTGCCTGCATTGGGCGGGCTGGATCTCTCCGTGCTGGTCGCCTTCATCGCGCTGCAGGCCATCAACTACCTGATGGGGGATCTGTTCGGCCAGTTGTGGTGGATGATCTGATGCCCGCCGTCCTGCTGGAAGGGGACGAGCTGGTGTTGCATCTGATGATCCAGCCCAAGGCGAGCCGGGATCAGATCATCGGATTGCACGGTGACGAGTTGAAAGTGGCCATCACGGCGCCGCCGGTGGATGGTCAGGCCAACAGTCACCTGATCAAGTACCTGGCCAAGCAGTGCAAGGTGGCCAAGGGGCAGGTTCGCATCCTGCGGGGAGAGCTGGGTCGGCACAAGACGGTCGCCATCGACGCGCCAAAGCAGATCCCCGCCGAGATTGCCGCTCTGCTCGATAATCAGGATTGATACGAGAGGGATGACATCATGAAAACTGCCTGGATGAGTTGCCTGCTGGCACTCCTGATGACGCTGCCGCTGCGGGCTGAGCAGATGCAGGAGCTGGGCCCCTGGAAAGTGCACTACAGCGCGTTCAACTCCAGCTTCCTCACCCCCGAGGTAGCCAGGACCTATGGCCTGGAGCGCAGCCGCTATAACGGCATCGTCAATATCGCGGTGCAGAACAAGCAGGGGGTGGCACAGGCGGTGGGGATCAGCGGCGAAGCCCGCAATCTGACCGGCACCCTTCGCCCCCTGAATTTTCAGGAGGTGAAAGAGGGGAATGCCATCTATTACCTGGCAGTGCTGCCCTATCGAAATGAGGACACCTACCAGTTCACCCTGAAGATCATGGGGGAGGGGCAGCAGCAGACGCTGACCTTCCAGCAGACCTTCTACGTCGACTAGATTGCAGGGTGAATGCAGATGCCCTGCCCCCACGGGGGCGGGGCATTTTTTTGCCCGGTGAACCTGTGCTCGACGTCAGTGGCTGGCCAGGGGATAGGTAAACAGGGCCAGGTGGGCGAAGTTGAACAGGAAGTGGAGCAGGATGGCGACACTGAGGCGCCCGCTCAGCTGGAACGCCAGGCCATAGCAGGCCCCCGCCAGCGCGGCGAACAACACCAGCAACGGGCCACCGGCAAGATGGGCTGCGCCGAACAGCAGGCTGGCGACCAGGAGACCTGCCCAGGGCGTGCTTCGGCTTGCCACCCCTTGCTGGATGCATCCCCGGAACAGCGCTTCTTCCGCCACGCAGGTGAACAACAGGTTGTTGAACGCGAACAGCCACCACCAGTGGGGCAGTCCCGCTTCGGGTTTGAGGGCGCCCAGTTGCCAGGCGGTGATGAGCAGGGCCGCGAGCGGCAGGATGAGTAGGGCCAGCGGCCGCCAGCGCATCGTTCCACCCGGGCCGAGCAGGCCGGGGATGGCCAGCAGCAGGGCGAAGAAAATGAGCGGCTTGTCCAGATTGAGGTAGAGGGTGAAGGGCACGCTGGCCGGGCCCGCCTGTACCTTGTCGAGCACCCTGAGATTGTCAAAGCCGGGCACCAGATGCAGCGTCAGGGCGAGGAACCACAGCAGGATCAGCGTCAGTGCGACGCCACGCCAGGGTGGGGGCAGGGTGGGGGTACGCCAGGCCAGCAGCAGACCGGCGAGGCTGACAAGAGCGGCGAGGGGCGCGAGTCGCTCAAGCCAGAGGGCGGTAAGCAGGGCAAGTCCCAGCAGGAGCATGCCGGGTCTGGTTCGGCGGGCGAGGCAGCAGAGTACGGCCAGCCCCAGGACGAGCCAGATGAGGATATCGGGGAGTGGTAACATCGAGTCTCCTTGTATGAATGAAGGGCGCACCTTAACGATCCCCATGGACTGGTTCAAGGAAAAGGGACTGGCCGGCAGAAGACGCGCAATGAAAAGCCGGAGCTGGGCTCCGGCTTGGGCGGCGGCAAGATGTCACCGAGAGAGGCGATGGCCTTCCCGTATCAGCGACCGGACTCGGCGATGACCCGGGCGATGATGTCGGCGCGTTTGCTGGCTTCCAGCTCGCCCAGGGCGATGAGACCGGCCTTGAAGATGACGTTCTTCGGCAGACTGACGTCATCCAGGGTGGTGATGGCCTCGACGTGCATGCCGTTCAGGCGGCTGGCATCGCGCGGGCTCAGGTTGACCTGGGTGTTCAGCACCTGCTTGCCCTTCTTCTTGGGCTGTGCGGGTTTCTTCGGTTGATCCAGCTCGTCTTCCGGCAGTTCGTCATCAAAATCGTAAATGGACATAGTCAATCCTGTTGGGTTGCAAGGGGCATGCTCGCCCGAATGGGGGTAATCAGCCCATATCCTCGTTGCGGATAAAGGCGCGCCAGGAGCCGAGTACCTGGGCAAAATCTTCCAGCCCGCACATGGCCAGCTGTTCATCATCGTAGTAGGCGAGATCGTCGAGATCCTCGTCCTGCTCGATATTGAGGACATTGGCCTTCACCTCGGCTTCCTCGTGGGTCAGCAGCAGGGAGTAGTCGCCCCCCAGCAGCCGGTATTCGGTGCGGGCCCGGCTGGAGAGCTGGTCGATGATGGCGAACAGCTCGTCGAGCTTCTCCTCGTCCTTGCCCACCTCGTCGATCAACCACTGGCCGATGGCTTCATGGCCCATGGAGAACCGGGCGCGATAGCCACCGAACGGGTCGCGGCGAAATTCATAATCCATAGCGGAGTCCATATCGGAGGGTGAAACCACCACGGCGCAAAGCGGCATGATGCCGGATCCTTGATCCATGGTGGGGCACTGATAGCGTAAAGTGGCCTATTCTAGCGATCCCCCCCGCGCTTGTCTTGATGATGTGGGATCTTTAACGGGTGATCCCGGTGATGGCGCACGCCGGGGACCCTGTCAACGAATGGTATGGAGAGGCAATGCAGCTCAACGACGCGCTCGCGCATCAGATAGTCAGCCGGGCGATGAAGATCCTCTCGTTCTCGGTCAACGTCATGGATGAGCGGGGACTCATCATTGCGTCCGGCAATCCGGAGCGGCTGCACCAGCGCCACGAGGGGGCCGTGCTGGCCCTGACCGAGAACCGTGTGGTGGAGATAAGCGAGGCCACCGCCCGGGAGCTCAAGGGGGTGAGGCCCGGCATCAACCTGCCCATCGCCTATCAGGGGGAGCTGCTCGGGGTCATCGGCATCTCGGGTGATCCGGACGAAGTGCGTGCTTACGCCGAGCTGGTGCGCATGACCGCCGAGCTCATCCTGGAACAGGCGGCGCTCACCGAGCAGTTGCAGTGGGACAAGCGCCACAAGGAGGAGCTGGTGTTGCAGCTCATTCGCGGCGAAGGGCGGGCCGATCAATTGCAACAGGTGGCCCGCTTCCTCGAGCTGGATCTCGCCCAGCCCCGGGTGGTGGCCGTGCTGGCGCTGGAGGAGGCCGAGCCCGCCCAGGTGAGGGAGCTGGTTCACCTGCTGGAAAACCCGGAGCGGGACAACCTGGTGGCCATCAACGGCCTGGACGAGATAGTGGTGCTCAAACCCGCCCAGCTCAGCGACGGCGTCTGGCAGTCGGCGCAGGAGCGCAGCCGGATCCGGCAGCTGCTCTCCCGTATTCCCCATTTCAAGGTTCGTATCGGGGTGGGTGATTACTTCCCCGGCATCCCCGGGCTGGCGCTCTCCTACCAGACGGCGCGAGACACCTTGCGCCGTGGCATGCGCCAGTCGCCCCGCAAGCAGGTCTATTTCTTCGAGGATTACCGGCTCTCAGTGCTGCTCGGCACCCTGGCGGACTCTTGGCAGGCGGATCAGCTGCGGGCTCCGCTGCAAAAGCTGGCGCAGGAGGACACAAAGGGAACGCTGCAAAAGACGCTGCGCCAATATTTCTTGCAGGATTGTGATCTGCATCCCTGTGCCGAAGCCCTGTTCATTCACCCCAACACCCTGCGTTATCGACTGACCCGGATAGAGCAGATAACCGGTTTGAATTTCAACAAGTTAGATGACAAGTTTCTGCTCTATCTCGGGCTCAGTCTCGATAGCTGATTTGTCTTTTCCAACAAAAATACAAGGCCGGTAAATGCTTTTTTTGGTTTTATGGCCAAAGCATTCCAGGCGGGGATCCCCATAATGGCGCCACTCATTACAACAACAAGGTGCCCGTCATGATCCCAGTCTCCGCGCTCGGCGCGCTCGCCGCGCTTTCCATCGCCATCTTCCTCATCCTGAAGAAGGTGCCGCCTGCTTACGGCATGATTGTCGGTGCCCTGGCCGGTGGCCTGATCGGTGGCGCCGACCTGACCCAGACCGTCGCCCTGATGATCGGCGGCGCCCAGGGGATCACCACGGGGGTGATGCGGATCCTGGCGGCGGGTGTGCTGGCCGGGGTGCTCATCGAATCGGGCGCCGCCACCACCATCGCCGAGACCATCGTCAAGAAACTCGGCGAAACCCGCGCCCTGCTGGCCCTGGCGCTGGCCACCCTGATCCTGACCGCGGTCGGCGTCTTCGTGGACGTGGCCGTCATCACGGTCGCCCCCATTGCGCTGGCCATCGCCCGCCGCGCCGATCTCTCCAAGGCGGCCATCCTGCTGGCGATGATCGGCGGTGGCAAGGCGGGCAACGTCATGTCTCCCAATCCCAACGCCATCGCGGCAGCCGATGCCTTCCACCTGCCTCTCACCTCGGTGATGGCGGCGGGCATCATTCCCGGCCTGTTCGGTCTGGTGATGGCCTACTGGCTGGCCAAGCGCCTCAACAACCGGGGCAGCAAGGTGGCCGCCGACGAGGTGGTGAGCTTTGACGGTGCCAAGTTGCCCGGCTTTGCCGCCGCCATCAGTGCGCCCCTGGTCGCCATCCTGCTGCTGGCCCTGCGCCCCATCGCCGGCATCGTGGTGGACCCGCTCATTGCGCTGCCTCTCGGCGGCCTGGTCGGTGCCCTGATGATGGGCAAGTTCACCAAGGTGAACCAGTTTGCCGTCTCGGGCCTGGCCCGCATGGCGCCGGTGGCCATCATGCTGCTGGGTACCGGTACCCTGGCGGGCATCATCGCCAACTCCGGTCTCAAGGATGTGCTCATCAGCGGCCTGACCGCCTCCGGTCTGCCCTCCTACCTGCTGGCCCCCATCTCCGGTGCCCTGATGTCGCTGGCGACCGCCTCGACCACGGCCGGGACCGTGGTGGCCTCCAACGTGTTCAGCGCCACTCTGATTGAACTGGGGATCAGCAGCCTGGCAGGGGCCGCCATGATCCACGCCGGCGCCACCGTGTTTGACCACATGCCCCACGGCTCCTTCTTCCATGCCACCGGCGGCAGCGTCCACATGGGCGTCGGCGAGCGACTCAAGCTCATCCCCTATGAAACCGCGGTCGGTCTGACCATCGCCGTTGTCTCCACCCTGATGTTTGGCGTGTTTGGCCTCGCCTAAGGAACTGATATGAAAATTGTGATCGCCCCCGATTCATTCAAGGAGAGCCTGAGCGCCATGGCGGTGGCCGATGCCATCGAGGCCGGTTTCAAGCAGGTGCTGCCGGATGCCACCTACGTCAAGCTGCCCATGGCCGATGGCGGCGAGGGGACGGTGCAGTCTCTGGTGGATGCCACCGGTGGTCGCATCCTGCCGGTCGAGGTGACCGCCCCCCTCGGCAACAGGGTGCAGGGCTTCGTGGGCCTGCTGGGGGATGGCAAGCGCGCCGTCATCGAGATGGCGGCGGCCTCCGGCCTTCATCTGGTGGCGCCCGAGCTGCGCAATCCGCGGCTCACCTCCAGTGTCGGCACCGGGGAGCTGATCCTGGCCGCATTGGAGATGGGGGTGAACCACCTCATCCTCGGCATCGGCGGCAGCGCCACCAATGACGGCGGTGCCGGCATGATCCAGGCACTCGGCGGCAAGCTCCTGAAAGCAGATGGTACCCCCATCGCGCCGGGCGGTGCCGGTCTGGCCGAGCTGGCCACCATCGACCTGAGCGGGCTGGATCCCCGTCTGACCGGACTCACCATCGAGGTGGCCTGCGACGTGGACAATCCGCTGTGCGGCCCGAAAGGGGCGTCCGCCGTGTTCGGTCCGCAGAAGGGGGCAACTCCCGAGATGGTGGCCGAACTGGATGCCAATCTGGCCCGTTACGCGGACTGCATCGAGCAGGCGCTTGGCAAGCAGGTGAAGGAGATCCCGGGAACGGGGGCCGCAGGCGGCATGGGGGCAGCCCTGGTGGGGCTGCTCGGCGCCGAGCTCAAACCCGGCATCCGGATCGTCATCGAGGCGCTGAACCTGGCCGAGGCGGTGGCCGATGCGGATCTGGTCATCACCGGCGAGGGCCGCATCGACAGCCAGACCATCCATGGCAAGACGCCCATCGGGGTAGCTCGCTGTGCCAAGCAGTTCGGCAAGCCGGTGATCGGCATCGCCGGATGCCTCACCGATGACTGCGGCGTGGTGCACGAGCACGGACTGGATGCGGTGTTCGCCGTGGTCAATCGGGCCATGTCCCTGCCGGAGGCGCTGGCCACCGCCACCACCAACCTGCAGCTCACGGCCCGCAACGTGGCGGCTCTCTACCTGCTGCGCAAATGACCCTCTCTCCTGGCCGATGCGGTGCATCGGCCTGACCCTGCCCCGTGCAGCAGAGTGAGCGGCCCGGCGTGGCACCTCTGACGCACTTGCCGATCCTTGGGTCGGCTTTTTTTATTATCCTGCTGTCTTTCATATGGTTTTTGTATTCTGAGAAGGGGCTTTGCGGCATAGTGATCTCCCGACAGTGAGGGAGCCACGAGAAACAAGGCCCGCCTGAGGGAGGGCTTCCCATTCCGGGGGGCAATATGCGAGGTGCGAGCCATGATCCTGCTGACCCTGGGGGTGGTGTTGTTCACCCTGACTCATCTTTACCCCTGTTTCGCGGCACAGCACCGCGCCCGTCTGCGGGATCGGCTGGGGGAGAACCGCTACAAGGGGCTCTTCTCGCTGCTGGTGTTCGTCGCCATCGGCTGCATCCTCGCAGGCTGGCGCAGTGCCAGTCCCATGCCCCTCTATTTTCTGCCTGTCTGGGGCCCCACCCTGGTGATGGGGATCATGCCGATCGCCCTTGTCCTGCTGTGTGCGGGGCAGGGGGCGAACCATTTCCGCCGTTGGCTGGTGCATCCCCAGCTGCTCGGGGTGCTGCTCTGGTCGGGGGCCCATCTGGCGGTGAACAGCGAGGCGCGTTCTCTGGTGCTGTTTGGCGGGATCGGTCTCTGGGCTCTCATCAGCATCGTCTGGATTTCGATGCGGGAGTGGGGTCGTCACCCCCGTGCCGCCGCCACCTGGCAGGGGACGGGGATCAGTCTGGGGGCGGGGCTGGCCCTCACGGCTCTGCTTATCTTCTGGGGACACGGCTGGCTGACCGGGATCCCCCTGCACTGATCCCTGAACCAGATTCCGGGGTCTTGCGTATGATGGACAAAACAATGGGAGTCACGTCGATGAAATGGTTCACCCTGCTGCTGATGCTCGGCTCGGGTGCGGTCTCTGCCGCCTGCCCCGATTACTTCAACGTGGAGATGCGGGAGCTCAACAGCACCCAGCGCCACAACCTCTGCCAGTTGACCGAGGGCAAGGTGGTGCTGGTGGTCAACACCGCCTCCTACTGCGGTTACAGCGGTCAGTTCCGGGATCTGGAAGCCCTCTATCAGGGCTACAAGGAGAAGGGACTGATGGTGCTGGGCTTCCCTTCCAACGATTTCTGGCAGGAGGCGGGCAACGAGAACAAAACCGCCGAGGTGTGCCGCCGGGACTACGGGGTGACCTTCCCCATGTTCAACCGGGTGGCGGTGCGGGGTTCGGATGCGGTGCCGCTGTTCAAGGGGCTGACCGCTGCTGCCGACGGTGATGCGCCCAACTGGAACTTCCACAAGTACCTGGTCGGGCGGGACGGCAAGCTGATTGCGAGCTATGGCGCCAACCAGAATCCGTCGGATGATCCTCTCAAACAGCAGATCATCGATGCCCTGGGGCACTGACCCTACCCCATGGCGGGCCGCTCTGGAATAATGCGGCCCCGCCATCCACTCCGGTGACACCGTGCTGCAACGTCTTCCCCAAATGGTGATCTTCGATGCCCTGGTTCGTGAACAGGGCATCTCGGCGGCTGCGCGCCGCCTCGGGGTTTCCAAATCCCACATCAGCAAGCAGCTCGCCCTGCTGGAAACCGCGCTCGGCGCCCAGCTGGTACAGCGCACTACCCGCCGTTTCGGGCTCACCGAACTGGGTCAGGAGTATGCCCGCCACTGCCGCGCTCTGGTGGCGGTGGCACTGGAGGCGGAATCCATGGTGGCGGAGCGCCGTGGCAAGGTGAGCGGCGTGCTCCATCTGGGGGTGGGTCAATCCTTCGGGCGGTTGCACGTGATCCCGCGCCTCAAGGCGTTTCAGGCACGTTATCCGGATCTGGAGCTGGAGGTGTCCCTGTTCGATCACCGCACCAATCTGGTGGATGAGGGGCTGGATCTCTGGATCACCACCTACGAGGACAAACCCGAGTCTCTGGTAGGGCAGCGACTGGCAGACATCGGCTTCGTGCTGGTGGCCTCGCCGGATTATCTGCTGAGTCACGGCACGCCACTGCACCCCAGGGATCTGGCCCATCACAATTGCATCACCTACCAGAGCCGGGAGCGGCGCTACCACGAGTGGTCATTTCGCCAGGGCAAGGAGCGCCAGACGGTGCAGGTGGCGGGCAACTACCGGGTGGATCTGGCGGAAGCGGTGCGGGACGCCGCCCTGGCCGGGCTCGGCATCGCCTACGTGGCCAACTACCTGCTGGACAAGGAGCTGCAATCTGGTCAGCTCATCCCTCTGCTGCCCCAGTGGCAACCGAACCAGAAGATGGCGGTGCACGCCGTCTATGCCAGGCGAGAGCATCTGGATCCCAAGATCCGCCTCTTCATCGACTTCCTCAAGGAGAGCTTCGGACCCGGGCCCTACTGGGCGCAGCGACTCGCACCCTGGCTCGGGGGGAAATTGTCCGGCACCGAGGAATAATCGTTTCCATACAAGGACACTGGCGTGAGTGCGGTTTCAAAGTTGTGTCAAATCAGTCAGTTGGCGCAACCGATATCGTGCAAACGTTTTTGCTAACAGGGTTGTAACCCGGCAGGGTTGCGGCGGTGAGGGGAGGGGAGCAGAATCCGCGCCCATCTTCAGCCTCACTGGATGGAATCCCCATGATTGCCCTGCTTGGTATCCTGAGCATCCTGGCCCTGGCCGCACTCTGCTCTGATAATCGTCGTCGTATCCCGTTGCGAACAGTGGGCTTTGCCCTCTGCCTGCAAGTGCTCTTCGCCGCCCTGGTGCTCTGGCTGCCCGCCGGTCAGCAGGTATTGAACGGTGTCAGCGAGAGCGTCAGCAGCGTCATCGGCTACGGCCAGGAGGGGATTGCCTTCCTGTTCGGGGATCTGGCCAAGTTCAAGCTGGGCTTCATCTTCGCCTTCAACGTGCTGCCGGTGATCATCTTCTTCTCCGCGCTGATCGCCATCCTCTATCACATCGGCCTGATGCCCAAAGTGATCGCCCTGCTCGGCGGCGGCCTGCAGAAATTGCTGGGCACCGGCCGCGCCGAGAGCCTCTCTGCCACCGCCAACATCTTCGTCGGCATGGTGGAAGCGCCGCTGGTGGTCAAACCCTATCTCTCCAGGATGTCCGATTCCCAGTTCTTTGCGGTGATGAGCTGCGGGCTGGCCTCGGTAGCTGGCGGCACCCTGGTGGGCTACGCCAGCATCGGGGTCGAGCTGAAATACCTGATTGCGGCGGCCTTCATGTCCGCCCCTGCCGGGCTTGCCATGGCCAAGATCCTGGTGCCGCCCGCCGCGCAAGAGGAAGATCACCACGAAGACGTGGAGATCCCCCGCGCCACCAACGTCATTGAAGCGGCCGCCGATGGCGCCATGGCGGGTCTCAACATCGCCGTCGCCGTGGGGGCGACCCTGCTGGCCTTCGTCGGCGTGATCGCCCTGCTCAACGGCCTGCTGGGCTGGGCCGGCGACCTGGTGGGGCTGGAGCTGAGCTTCCAGATCATCCTGGGCTGGCTGTTTGCCCCCGTCTCCTGGCTCATCGGCGTACCCTGGGATCAGGCCCAGGCGGCCGGTGCCCTGATCGGCACCAAGATCGTCATCAACGAGTTCGTCGCCTTCATCGCCCTGGTGCAGGATCAGACCCTGAACGAGTCGAGCAAGGCCATCGTCACCTTCGCCCTGTGCGGTTTCGCCAATATCTCTTCCATGGCGATCCTCATCGGCGGCCTGGGGGCCATGGTGCCGGAGCGCAAGTCCTTCATCGCCCGCTACGGCATGCGCGCCATCCTGGCGGGGGTGTTGGCAAACCTGATGAGCGCCTCCCTGGCAGGCTTGTTCCTCGCCCTCTGATAGACCCTGGAAGTCAGCACCTTCCGGTCATTGCCCGCTTCGGCGGGCTTTTTTGCACCCGCTTGCAGGCAAAAAAAAGCGCCTCTGGGGAGGCGCGGGGAAAAGACAGATTGGAAGCGTCACATGGGTGCCACCTGAATGAGGGATGAGCCGTCCCATCCAAGTGTGAAGCCATGATGCCTGATGCTCTCTGAAGCGCTTCTGAGGCGATTCTTCATACTGTGTTCATTTTCAAAATGCTGCCGTAATGTGGTTTTTAAATAATTGATGCTGAAATAAAATAAATAATCAGTGATTTATTTTGTTATGCGGCTCAAAGGAAAGGTGAATCGGGGCGGTGGGCATGCTCCTGCCATGGGGCGGATCCGTCGGAATATTATCCCGATGTCTGCTCAACGAATCACGCAACCATGCTGCCAGATGGCAAGCAACCAGCATGTGATGGGGGGGTTGCCCGTCATGGGCAGTGCAACGCCGCCTGCGGTCTGCTGTTGGGACCAGCAACTCGTATGTGATGAAGATGCCGCTCGTCAGAGGATCCGCGCGAGTGGCCTGCGGTCTGTGGTGCCTGCACCCGCAACCCGCATTTGACAGGAGGCGCACCCTTTCATGGGGTCAGCGCGAAGTGGTCTGCGCTCTCCTGCTCCAGTGCCAGCAACCAGCGCTTGATGGGGATGCCTCCCCCGTAGCCGGTCAGTTCACCGCTGCGCCCTATGACCCTGTGGCAGGGCACTATGATGCTGAGGGGATTGCGGCCGTTGGCGGCGCCCACCGCCCGCACGGCCCTGGGGTTGCCGATGGCCTCTGCAATCTGGAGGTAGCTGACGGTCTCGCCGTAGGGGATGTCGCACAACGCCTGCCACACGGCCTGCTGGAATGGTGTGCCCGTGGCGGCCAGGGGGAGATCGAAGCGCCGCAGGCGGCCGGCAAAGTAGGCGGAAAACTGCTCGACGAAGGGGGCCAGGGCGGCATCATCCCGCTGCCACTCCGGTTGCGGCAGGACGGGGCGCTCCCCTTGCATGAATTCCACGTGGCGCAGCCCGGCCCCATCGATGGCGATGAGCAGGGGCCCCTTGGCACATTCACAAAAGCTGTACTGCATTCTCTTGTCCTCGGGGTTGTGGCAGGTCACTCCAGCACGGGCTTGCCGCGGGTGGATTTGATCTCTCCCTTGCGTTTCTTGGCATCGACCCGCTTGCGTTGGGAGCTGCGGGTCGGCTTGGTGGCGTGGCGGGCCTTGGGGCGCCACGCGGCTTTTTTCAGCAGCTCGGTCAGGCGGCTCATGGCCTCCTTGCGATTCATGTCCTGGCTGCGATGGGTCTCGACCCTGATCTGGATGAAGCCGTCGTGAACCCGGCTGTCGCTGAGCCGCTCCAGTCCCTCCTTGTAGAGCGGCGGCAGGCTGGGGGAGTCGCGATAATCGAAGCGCAGCCAGACGGCGGAGTCGGTCTTGTTGACGTGCTGGCCGCCATTGCCCTGGGCCCGCATGGTCTGGAATTGCAGTTCATGCCAGGGGATGATCACGCTGTTGGAGATGACTAACATGGGGTGATGCTCTCATTTGGTGCATCAAGGGAGTCTGGTGCAGCTTGGTGCCTCATTATGGGGCGAGATGCGCTTCCTTGGTGATCCTGAGCCTTTCTGGCTCAGAGTGTCATGTCTATCTATATGAAAATAAACGATAAAAATACTTGGCACAAGAATTGATGACCCATTCGTGACATACCATGGATTGGGAGCAACCAGATGAAGCTGATTACTGCGATTATCAAACCTTTCAAGTTGGACGACGTGCGCGAGGCCATCGCCAACCTGGGGGTGGAAGGCCTGACCGTCTCCGAAGTGAAGGGTTTTGGTCGCCAGAAGGGGCACACCGAATTATACCGGGGAGCCGAGTACCAGGTCGACTTTCTGCCGAAGGTGAAGCTGGAGATCGCTACCGCAGACGAGAACGTCGAAGGGGTGATCGAGGCCATCTGCAAGGCGGCCTATACCGGCAAGATCGGTGACGGCAAGATTTTCGTCTATGACCTGCTGCAAGCGGTGCGTATTCGTACTGGTGAGAGCGACGACGAGGCGCTCTGAGTACGCTCCTTTGCCCGGCCGGGTCGGGCAAAGGTCCGGGCAGGTTCTGCCGACAGTGTGAAGGGGTGGTCGTCGAAAGACCGGATGGGATTCCATCCGGTCTTTTTGTTTGGCCGCTGATTAAATAGATCGTTCCAACCCTGCAAACCGCCTTGATCCTCTCCTCCCGATTCATGCAGAATGCAAACGAAAATGGTTATCACTCTTTACGCAGACAAGGAACGGATGATGAAAATGAAGATGTTGGCACTGGCTTTCTCCACGCTTGTCGCCCAGTCGGCGTTCGCCGCCCAGGAGGTAAACGTCTATTCGAACCGTCAGGATGAGCTGATCAAGCCCATCATCCAGCAGTTCGAGAAGGAGACCGGGATCAAGGTCAATGTGGTGTTTGCCAAAGAGGGGCTGAACGAGCGTCTGGAACGGGAAGGCAAGCTCTCTCCGGCCGATCTGATGCTGACCGTGGACATCAGCCGTCTGACCGAGCTGGTGGACAAGGACCTGGTGCAGCCGGTGGACAGCAAGACGCTGCAGGAGAACATCCCCTCCATCTATCGCGATCCGGACAACCGCTGGTTCGCCCTGACCACCCGGGTGCGTGCCATCTACTCCAGCAAGGAGCGTCTTGGCAAGCTCGACACCATCCGCTACGAAGATCTGGTCAAGCCTGAATTCAAAGGAAAAATTTGTACCCGTAGCGGCAAGCACGAGTACAATGTGGCGCTGGTTTCGTCCATGATTGCCCATCACGGCATGGCGGACACCAAGACCTGGCTGGAAGGGGTCAAGGCCAACCTGGCGCGCAAGCCCCAGGGCAACGACCGTGATCAGGTCAAGGCGATCAAGGACGGCATCTGTGATGTCTCCCTGGGCAACAGCTACTACCTGGGTGCCATGTTGAAGGACCCGGCGCAGAAGTCCTGGGCCGACGCGGTGGAAATCAACTTCCCGAACCAGGGTGATCGCGGTGCCCACGTCAACGTGAGCGGCGTGGCCATGACCAAGTATGCCAAGAACAAGGACGCAGCACAGAAGCTGATGGAGTTCCTCTCCGGGGATACCGCCCAGCACATGTATGCGGATGTGAATGCCGAGTACCCGGTCAAGGCGGGGGTCGAGCCTTCTGCCATGGTCAAGTCCTGGGGCACGTTCAAGTCTGACCCCATGCCGGTCAGCGATTATGCCAAGCACCGCAAGGACGCCTTGCAACTGCTGGATGAAGTGAAATTCGACTTGTAATCAGATGGGGCCAACGGCCCCATCAACTTCTGTGGACTCATGAAACATTTTGGATGGATTGCCGGCAGCTGGGCCACCGCCCTGCTGCTGGGTTTGCCGGTACTCGCCCTGGTCTTCTCCGCCTTCTCGGCTGATGGGGAACTGTTTGCCCACCTCGCCGATACCGTACTGCCCGACTATCTGCGAAACACGTCCGGCCTGGTGCTGGGGGTGGTCTGCTTCAGCCTGCTGTTCGGAGTGCCCACCGCCTGGCTGGTGGCCATGTGCGAGGTGCCGGGGCGCCGCGCCCTGCAATGGGCGCTGATGCTGCCCATGGCGATGCCCTCCTATATCGTTGCCTACGTCTATACCGACCTGCTCGACTACTCGGGCCCGCTGCAGGCGGGGCTGCGTGCCCTGTTTGGCTGGCAGGGACCGACCGACTACTGGTTCCCGGCCATTCGCTCCCTCGGGGGCGCCGCCTGGGTGCTGGCGCTGGTGCTCTTCCCCTATGTCTATCTGCTGGCACGGGCCTCCTTCCTGGAGCAGTCGGTCAGCCTCATTCACTCCAGCCGTCTGCTCGGCTGCACCCCCTGGCAGAGCTTTCGCCGCCTGAGCCTCCCCCTGGCCCGCCCGGCCATCATGGTGGGGGCATCTCTGGTCGCGATGGAAACTCTGGCGGACTTTGCCACCGTCCACTTCTTTGCCATCAACACCCTGACCACCGCCATCTACGACACCTGGCTCGGCTACGGCAGCCTGGCGACCGCCGCCAAGCTCTCCTGTCTGATGCTGCTGGCGGTGGTGCTGCTCATCGCGCTGGAGCGCCGCTCCCGCCAGCGCCAGCAGGTGTTCCAGAAGTCGATGGGCTTCGAGCAGCCCCTGCGTTACCCCCTCGGGGGCCTGAGGGGCGTGCTGGCCGGGCTCTGGTGCTGGGGCCTGGTGCTGGCGGGGTTTGCCCTGCCGTTCGTCATCCTGCTCGATTACGGGGTGCGTTACTTCGCGCTGTCGTGGACGCCCGAATTCGTGCGCTTTGCGGGCAACAGCCTCGCCATCTCGGCCCTGACCGCCCTGCTGGCCATGGCCATTGCCCTGCTGCTCGGCTTCTTCCGTCGCCTCGATGGGGGGACTCGCAGCCTGCTGCCCCTGCGCCTTGCCGCCATGGGCTATGCCATGCCGGGGACCGTGCTGGCCATCGGCGTGCTGGTGCCGCTCACGGCCCTTGATTTTGGCATCAACGATCTGGCCGAGTGGCTCGGGATGCCGGGCCCCGGTCTGCTCCTGACCGGCACCCTCACCGCCATCGTGTTCGGCTATCTGGTGCGCTTCGTCGCCATCGCCATCGGGTCGGTGGAGAGCAGCATGAGCAAGATCTCCCCCAGCCTCGACATGGCGGCCCGCTCTCTGGGGCAGGGGGCGGGCGGCATGCTGCGTCGCATTCACCTGCCGCTGGTACGCCGCGGCCTCTTTGCCGGCGCCATGCTGGTGTTCATCGAATCCATGAAGGAGCTGCCCGCCGCCCTGCTGCTGCGGCCGTTCAACTTCGAAACCCTGGCGACCCACGTCTATCAGTTCGTCTCGGACGAGATGCTGGAGCGGGGGGCGCTCGGTGCCATCGTCATCGTGCTGGTGGGGCTGATTCCCCTGCTGTGGATAAACCGTACCCTGGATGGTCCAGGCCATTGAGCGGCCCCGTCCGGCATCACTACGCGAGAGGAAAAGAACCTTGTCCTGCCTGAATATCGAGAAGGTCAGCTGTCACTACAATGGCCGCCCCGTGCTGGAGCAGCTCTCCCTGCAGGTGGCCGACAACGAGATCGTCTGTCTGCTGGGGGCCAGCGGCTGTGGCAAGACCACGCTGCTCAAGGCGGTGGCCGGTCTGCTGCCCCTGGCCCAGGGGGAGATCCGGCTGGGAGAGACCCTGCTCGATGCCCCCGGCGTGAGTGTGCCGCCGGAGGCCCGCCATATCGGCATGATCTTCCAGGATTACGCTCTCTTTCCTCACCTGACGGTGGCCGAGAACGTCGGCTTCGGCCTGACCGGGCAGGATCGCGGCAGCCGCCTGCAGCAGGTGGAAGAGGCGCTGGCGCTGGTCAACCTGCAGGGATTGGGGGAGCGCTATCCCCATCAGCTCTCCGGCGGCCAGCAGCAGCGGGTGGCCATCGCCCGCGCCCTGGTGTGCAAGCCGCGCCTGATGCTGCTGGACGAGCCCTTCTCCAACATCGACACCCAGGTGCGGATGAAGCTGATCCTCGAGATCCGCACCCTGCTCAAACAGCAGGGCATTGGCGCCATCTTCGTCAGCCACAGCAAGGAAGAGGCCTTCGCCTTCGCCGATCGGCTGGCCCTGTTTCGCGCCGGTCGCATCGAGCAGGTGGGGGAGCCGGAGCAGCTCTATCGCCGCCCCGGGAACCGCTTCGTGGCGGAGTTTCTCGGCGGGGTCAACTATCTGGCGGCCGAGGTGGTGGACAGCCACTGCGTGCAGACCCTCCTTGGAACCATCTGCGGTCAGGAGCCCCATGGCCGCGCGGTGGGGGAGCGGCTGCAGCTCATGCTCAGACCCCAGCAGTTGGCGCTGACGGCGGCGGATGACGGTGAGCTCCGGGTGCGTGAGCAACAGTTCCTGGGCCATCACTGCCGGGTACTGGTGGAGTGTGGCGGCCAGCAACTGGAAGCCAGCATCGGTGAGCCCCTGGAAGGGGAGCGCGCGCGGCTGACCGTGGCGCCTCATGCCCTGGTGTTGTTTGACCCCTTGCCCTGAGTGCGTGGTATTGTCATGAAATCAATGAACTGGAAGCGCGCTGGTTTATAATCGCGCCACGCCCATAGCCAACGCACTTGGAGAGAGACATGAAAGCCCAAGCCGGGATCTGCGCAGAGCCGAATCTGCACGCCCTCTATCTGATGTTCAATCGCACCGGTGACGCCGCTGCCCTGACCTCCCGCCTTGCCAGCCTGCCAGCACTCTGGGAGGCGGTGAGCGCCGACTTCCCCGATGCTGCCTTCAGCGGTCTGGTCGCCGTCGGGGCCGACGCCTGGGATGATCTCTATCCTGCCGCCCGGCCGCCCCAGTTCCGCGGTTTCATGGCGCAATCCGCCAACGGTCAGGAGGCCCCCAATACCCCGTTCGATCTGTTCGTGCAGTTGCGTGCTGATCGGGTGGACGTGCTGCATCATGCCGGTCATCGCGTCATGGCCCTGCTGGCCGGGCTTGTTGAATTGGCCGAGGAAGTCCGCGGTTTTCGCAACCAGGATTGCCGGGATCTGACCGGTTTCGTCGACGGCACCGAGAACCCGCAGGATGAGCACCGCGCCGTGGTGGCGTTGCTGGACGGCGGCGAGTTCGCCGGTGGCTCCTACATCCACGTGCAGCGCTGGGTCCACGCCATGAGCGACTGGGAGAAGCTGGCCCTGAAGGAGCAGGAAGACATCATAGGCCGCACCAAAGTCGACAACATCGAATACGAGTCCGCCGACAAGCCGCTCACTTCCCACATCAAGCGGGTCAACCTCAAGACCCCGAAGGGGGAGTCCATGGAGATCCTGCGCCAGAGCATGCCCTGGGGCACCATGAGCGAGCAGGGGCTCTACTTCATCTCCTGCTGCCGCACACCGCTGCACTTCAACGCCATGCTGGCCAGCATGTACAAAGGGGAAGGCAGCCACTTCGATCACCTGCTGCGCTTCACCCGGGCGGTGACCGGCGCGGCCTTCTTCGCCCCTTCCGTCGATTTTCTGGTGGCCGAGGGCAAATAAGCCCGGCCTGCCGATCGCTCAAAACAAAAAATCCCGGCCAAGGCCGGGATTTTTGTGCGGATCGCCCAAGGCGACCGGATCAGGGCGTCTGCTCGAACAGCTCGAGGGCGGAGAGGTAGAGCTCCTCGATGTCGGTATCGCTGGTCGGGGTGATGAAGATGGTGTCATCACCGGCGATGGTGCCGAGGATCCCTTCGGCCTTGCCGAGGGAGTCAAGCAGGCGGGCGATCAGCTGGGCTGCGCCGGGGCTGGTGTGGATCACCACCAGAGCGCCGTTGTGGTCGACATCCAGCACTAGGTTCTTGAGGGGGCTGGAGGTGGTGGGCACGCCCAGCTCCACCGGCAGACAGTAGACCATCTCCATCTTGGCATTGCGGGTGCGAACGGCGCCGAAGCGGCTCAGCATGCGCGAGACCTTGGATTGGTTGATGTTCTCGAAGCCCATCTCTTGCAGGGCAGTCACTATCTCTGCCTGGGAGCCGAAACGCTCCTCTTTCAGCAAGGCTTTAAAGGCCTTGGCCAGTTTTTCTTGCTTGTCGTTATGTTTCATCTTGGACTCACGAATGAGGGGAGTGACCGCCTGTCACGCTCAGGCGGCAGATACGAACAGCGCTGCTATTTTGCATTCATATGCCTGTTTTGGCAAGGAAGCGGCGCTTGTTCTGCATATTGATTCAAATATAGCTTGCATCAACTTATGCTGGCGCTAGAATCAGGACGAAATTTTGAAAACTTATTCAATTGGGCTGTATGGGTATCGAATTAATCGGCATCGAAAAATCCTGGCACAAGGTGCCGGTACTGCAGCAGGTGAGCTTTCGGACTGCTCCCGGCGAGACCTTGGTATTGCTGGGCCCGAGCGGGGCAGGCAAGAGCTCTCTGCTGCGCATGATGAACTTGCTGGACACGCCGGATGCCGGTGTGTTGCGCATCGCAGACTGTGAATTTTCTTTCCCGTCCAGCCTCTCTACTGCCGAATTCAACCGTCAGGCACAGGCGCTGCGCCGCAAGGTGGGCATGGTGTTCCAGCAGTACAATCTGTGGCCGCACCTCACCGTGATGGAGAATCTGATTGAAGCGCCCGTCAAGGTGCTCGGCATGAGCCGCGACGCGGCCATCGAGAAAGGGGCCTATTTGCTGGCCCAGCTGCAACTGGCCGACAAACGGGACGCCTGGCCCGCACGGCTTTCCGGTGGCCAGCAGCAGCGGGTCGCCATTGCCCGGACCCTGATGATGGATCCCCAGGTGCTGCTGTTTGACGAACCGACGGCTGCCCTGGATCCCGAAATTACCAAAGAGGTGGCGGAGATCATCCGCACTCTGAGCCAGACCGGCATCACCCAGGTGGTGGTGACCCACGAGGTGGAGTTCGCCCGCAAGGTGGCCAGTCAGGTGATCTATCTGGAGAAGGGGCGGATCATCGAATCCGGCACCGCCGCCATCTTCCAGTCCCCGCAAACCAGCCGGTTTGCCGAATTCTTGATGCATTGATATTGAGTCGATAAGGAAGCTGTCATGAAAAAGAGTCTGTTGCTGATCGCCGCCATGGGTCTGCTGAGCACTTCTGTGCTGGCCAAAGAGATCAAGTTCGCCACCGAGGCAACCTATGCGCCGTTCGAATACCTGGATGACAAGAACGAGTTCCAGGGCTTTGACATCGATCTGGCCCGCGCTGTCTGCGAGCAGGCCAAGCTGGAGTGCAGCTTCCACAACCAGGCCTTCGACAGCCTGATCCCCAGCCTCAAGTTCCGTCGCTATGATGCCGTCATCGCCGCCATGGACGTGACGCCGGAGCGGGCCGCCCAGGTCGACTTCTCCGACATCTATTACGAGAACTCCGCGGTGTTCGTCGCCAAGAAAGAGACCTTCAAGGGGCCGGACGATCTGGTGGACAAGACAGTCGGCGTGCAGAACGGCACTTCTCACCAGTCCTATCTGGTGGACAACTGGGTGAGCAAGGGTCTGCTGACCGTGCCCTACGCCAGCTACCAGAGCGCCTTCCTGGACATGATGAATGGCCGTACTGACGGCGTGTTTGCCGATACGGCGGTGGCCGCCGACTGGCTCAAGCAGCACAAGGAATACGCCGTGGTCGGTACCCCGGTGACCGACGCCAAGTACTTCGGTACCGGTTTTGGCATCGCGGTGGCCAAGGGCAACCAGGAACTGCTGACCCAGCTGAACAAGGGGCTGGCCGAGATCAAGGCCAACGGCACCTATCAGAAGATCTATGACAAGTACTTCGCGCAGTAAGCCATGTTGAGCCTGTTGTTGGATGCAGCCTGGATGACCCTCGGGCTGGCCCTGGCATCCCTGGTCGGTGGCATGGTGCTGGCGCTGGCATTCAGTGCGGCTGAGTTGAGCAAGCAGCGTGCGTTGGTGTGGCCCGTGGCCACCCTGACCACCTTGATTCGTGGTCTGCCCGAGTTGCTGGTGGTGCTCTTCATCTACTTCGGCTCGACCCAGGTGCTGTTCCTCATCACCGGGGAGTATGTGGAGTTCAGCCCGTTCGCCTGCGGTGTGCTGGCGCTCTCCCTGCTGTTTGCGAGCTACGCCACCCAGACCCTGCGTGCCGCCCTCAATGCGGTGCCCCCTGGGCAGCGGCTGGCGGCGCAGGCGCTCGGCCTGGGCAAGGGGCACACCTTCTTTCGCATCGTGCTGCCCCAGGCCTGGCGTCACGCCCTGCCGGGGCTGGGCAACCAGTGGCTGGTGCTGCTCAAAGACACCGCTCTGGTCTCCCTCATCGGGGTAAACGAGATGATGCGTCAGGCACAGATGGCGTCGGCCAGCACCTATCAACCCTTCACCTGGTACGCCGCTGCCGCCCTCATCTATCTGGCCATCAGTCTGGTGAGTGAATTCGGCTTGAAGCAGGCGTCCCGCTATACCCGCCGTTACGGAGGCTGACCATGCAGGATTACCTGATGACCCTGCTGGGAGGGCTGGCGATCACCTTGCAGCTCACCGCGTTCAGCTTGCTCCTGGGCGTGCTGATGGCGGCCGGCATGACCTGGGTGCTGGAGCGTCGCATTCCGGTGGCGACCCAGCTGGTGCAGCTCTGGGTACTGGTCTTTACCGGTACGCCGTTGCTCATCCAGATCTTCCTCATCTACTACGGGCCTGGTCAGTTTGAATGGCTCAAGGCGGGGCCGCTCTGGCCGCTGCTCAAGCAACCCTGGTTCTGCGCCGTGCTGGCGCTCGGTTTCAATACCGCAGCCTACTCCACCCGGCTGTTTAAGGGGGCGCTCGACGCCATCCCCGCCGGTGAAGTGGAGGCCTGCCGTGCGCTCGGCTTCTCCGCCGGACAGACCCTGTGGATGAAGGCCCGCCATGCCGCCCGTCGGCTGGTCCCCGCCTATTCCAACGAGGTGATCCTGGTGCTCAAGGGGAGTTCGCTCGCCAGTACCATCACCATCATGGACATCATGGGGCTGGCCCAGCGTCTCAACGCCCAGACCTATGACACCCTGGCGGTGTTCACCGTGGCCGGAGCGCTCTATCTGACCATGAATGGATTGTTAACAATTGGTTTCCGCTGGTGTGAGCGTCGGGCACTGGCTTTCCAGTCCTGAAGCAGTCACATTTACCTCTTAATGGTGAGGGGGGCACAGGAAATCTGTGTCTTTCCTCCCATTTATCGCATATTCCTCTCCGCTTTCATCGCCGCTTGTTCCCTGGCTCACAGAACCCGTGATTACAACTGTTATCAGATTGTTTTTTAGGAGGGGATCCTTTAAGGTGAGGCGCACAATAAGAATCAGCATTAACCCAACTAGAAACAACCTTAAACCTACGCTTAGACATGGAGTTGATCATGAAAGTTGCCGTTCTGGGTGCCGCCGGTGGCATCGGCCAAGCCCTCGCTCTGCTGTTGAAAAACCGCCTGCCTGCCGGTTCCGAACTGAGCCTGTATGACATTGCCCCGGTCACTCCGGGCGTGGCGGCGGACCTGAGCCACATCCCGACTGACGTGAAAGTAAAAGGTTTCTGCGGTGAAGATCCGAGCCCGGCTCTGGTCGGCGCCGATGTCGTGCTGATCTCTGCCGGCGTGGCGCGCAAGCCCGGCATGGACCGTTCCGACCTGTTCAACATCAACGCCGGGATCGTCAAGAACCTGGTGGAAAAGTGTGCTGCTTCCTGCCCGAAAGCACTGATCGGCATCATCACCAACCCGGTCAACACCACGGTCGCCATCGCCGCCGAAGTGCTAAAGAAAGCCGGTGTCTATGACAAGCGTCGCCTGTTCGGCGTGACCACCCTGGATGTGATCCGTGGCGAGACCTTCGTGGCCGAAGCCAAGGGCCTGAACGTTGACAAGGTACGTGTCAACGTCATCGGCGGTCACAGTGGCGTGACCATTCTGCCGCTGCTCTCCCAGGTTGAAGGCGCCAGCTTCACCGCTGAGGAAGTGGCTGCCATGACCAAGCGCATTCAGAATGCCGGTACCGAGGTGGTGGAAGCCAAGGCCGGTGGCGGTTCCGCCACTCTCTCCATGGGTCAGGCAGCCTGCCGTTTCGGTCTGTCGCTCATCAAGGGTCTGCAAGGGGAAGCCAATGTCATCGAGTGTGCCTATGTGGAAGGCAACGGTGAGCACGCCACCTTCTTCGCGCAGCCGGTGCTGCTCGGCAAGAACGGTGTCGAAACCGTGCTGGGCTACGGCAAGCTGAGCGCCTTCGAGCAGGAAGCGATGGACAGCATGCTGGCCACCCTGAAGGCTGATATCCAGCTGGGCGTCGACTTCGTCAAGTAAGTCTCTACGTCGACCGCAAGGGGAGCCCAGGCTCCCCTTTGTCATTTTCGGGGCTGGGTGTAGCGGGCTAAGGAGATGGCCCTGGCTGCCGATAACAGAAGGCAGCAGGAGATCCCTATGATAAAACCAAGAACCCTCATCGCCATTATCGGTGTGTGCAGCTTCCCCTTGCAGGGGGCGGAGTCCACCTCGGCCGCCGCGCCCACCCAGGCGGTGGCGGTTGCAGCCGCGCCGCCATCCGCGGCGTCTGCACCCTTGTCACCGGCCTCATCATCGGCCCAGCCAGCCCTGACGCCAGCCTCTTCTGTCGCCACGCCATCCCTCCCTGTGTCAGCTGCGCCAGCCCAGGCGCCATCCGCATCCGCATCCGCACCTGTACCGTCCGCACCGGCAGCTGCGCCGCTGCCCAGGGCGACGACGCAGGCATCCGCTGCTGCGGGAGAGTTGCAGGCCGTGCCGCTCTATCGCCAGGACGAACTGCTCAACTGGATAGAGCAGGGGCGCCATCTGGCCCGGGTGAAGCAGGACAGGTGCCAGCTCACCCAGGATATCGAGGCGCGGGCCTCGGTGATGAAGATCCCTGCCTATCAGTTCCTCTGGGGAGACATGCTGGCCTGGGGAGTTTGCACCAAGCCGGACGCCCAGATCGGAGTGCAGTACATGTGGGAGGCCGCCAACCAGGGGCTGGCGCCGGCGCTGGAACAGCTTGGCCGCTATTACTGGAAGGGGATCCTGGTTCAGAAGGATCTGGTGCGGGCCGAGACCCTGATGCGGGAAGCCGCGAGCCTCGGCTTCTTACGGGCACAGATGGAGTGGGTGGAGATGTTGCTGCAGGGCATGGGGAGTCCGCTGGATTACGAGGAGGCGTATCACTGGCTGCACGGCGCCGTCATCGGTGACAAGGCCATGCACCAGAAGGCGGCGAGCCTGCTCAGCCGGCTCGGCAACCGGATGCCCGCCAATGCCATCGCCCGTGCCAAGGCGATGCGCTGAGTCCTGATAGTCCGCTTTGATATTACAAGGCCCACGAAGCTGTGCTTGTGGGCCTTGTGCATTCTCCCGGTCAGGGGAGGGATCAGAGAGCCTGATGGGGGCCGAAGACCTCGTAGTGCATCCGCTCGGCAGGCACGCCCACATTCTCCAACTGAGCTTTGACTGCCTTCATGAACGGGACAGGGCCGCAGAAATAGTAGTGGGCGTCGGCCGGAATGAGGTCGGTGACCTGCTCCAGCGCCAGAGTGCCGCTGAAGTCGTAATCCTCTCCTTTGACATCCTGCTCCCTCGGCTCCCGATACCAGATCCGGCTCTCCAGTTTCCCGTGTTGCCTGCTCTTTGCCCGGATCTCGTCCCTGAACGCGTGGTGGGCGCCGTGTTCGCAGGCGTGAAGCCAGCGAATATCCATATCCGGGCCCTCGGCCAGCAAGTGGTTGAGCATGCTCAGCATGGGGGTGAGGCCGACCCCGGCGGAGATCAGCACCACGGGCGTGTCTGTCACCTCTTGCAGGAAGAAGTCGCCGGCCGGCGGCATGATGTCGACCGTGTCACCGATGTGAAGATGATCATGCAACAGGTTGGAGGCCTGACCCCTGGGTTCGCGCTTGACGCTGATGCGGTAGTCGCGGCCATTGGGGGCGTCCGAGAGGGAGTACTGGCGGATCTCCTGATGCTCGAGGGCGGGATGAACCAGCTTGATACTGAGATATTGCCCCGGTTTGAAACGCAACACGGGGTTGCCATCGAGGGGGGCCAGGACGAAAGAGGTGATGAGTTCACTCTCCTGACGCTTCTCCTTGATGATGAAAGGGCGGGTTCCCTGCCAACCACCGTCCTGGCTTGCCTTTTCCCGATAGAGCTCGCTCTCCCGGCCGATAAAGATGTCGGCCAGCACACCGTACGCCTTGCCCCAGGCGGTAAGGACCTCCTCCGTGACAGCGTTGCCACCCATTTCTTTGAGCGTGGCCAAGAGATGACTACCCACAATGTGATATTGTTCCGGCTGGATCAGGAAACCCGTGTGTTTGTGGGCGATGCGTTCAACGGCTCCGGCCAGGGCCCCCAGATTGTCGATGTTCCTGGCATAGGCCGCCACCGCACTGAACAGTGCCAAGGGTTGTCCCCCGCTACGCTGGTGAGCCAGGTTGAAGAGATCCTTCAACTCGGGATTGTGGCTGAACATGCGCTGATAAAAGTGCCGTGTGAGGTCAGGGCCCGCCGATTCGAGCAAAGGAATGGTGCTCTTGATGACGGCGATGGTGGCTTGGTCTAACATAGGAGGTCCTTTCTAATTGAACATCTGGAATGTCACTTATTAAGTTGCATCCTAAATGTTTAATTGATCTGGATCAATCATCAATTCTTCGCGCTAGGCGCTACAGGCACTATGAGACTAACGAGCTATACCGATTTTGGATTGAGAGCCCTGCTCTATCTGGCCACCCTGCCGGAGGGGGAACTGTCGAGCGTGGCCAAGGTATCCGCCTTGTACGACGTATCCCGCAACCACATGGTGAAGGTGGTGAACCAGTTGGTAAAACTGGGCTATCTGCAGTCCCAGCGTGGCAAGAATGGTGGCATCCGCATGGCGCGCTCCCCCGACGAGATCAATATCGGGCAAGTGATCCGGGCATTGGAAGGCAATCTGGACGGGATCGACTGCAGCTCCCCGGTCTGCCATATCGTCTCCGTCTGTCTGCTCAAGAGTGCCTTGAAGGAGGCGATGAACGCCTTCCTCGCGGTGATGGATGGCTATACGCTGCAGGATTTGCTGGCAAACCGTGACGAGTTGCAGCAGGTGTTCGGTGAGCTCATCCCCACTCTGGTGCTGGAGCCGGATGACGAGAGCGAGTGAAACAAAAAGGCTGCCATCGGCAGCCTTTTTTCAATCCTCGTACCCTGAATCGTCCCGGTACAGGTGCGGCATGATCCTCGCCATCTTCACCATGTTGTTCTCCACTTCGAGAATCTCGATAGGGTAGCCCGCCAGCCTGACACTGATGTTGGGTTGGGGGATCTCCTCAAGGTACTCCAGGATGGCGCCATTGAGGGTCCGTGGGCCGTCCATGGGCAGGTGCCAGTCCATCTCCTTGTTCAGCTCGCGGATGCTGGCGGAGCCTTCGACCAGGAAGGAGCCGTCCGGCTGGGGATGGATCTCGTCACTCGGGGTCGGTGTCATGGAGGTGGTGAAGTCACCGACAATCTCTTCCAGGATGTCGTCCAGGGTGATCAGCCCCTGAATATCGCCATATTCGTCGACGATAAGGCCAATTCGCTCCTTGTTGCGCTGGAACTTGGCCAACTGCACGTTGAGGGGGGTCCCCTGGGGGATGAAATAGATGGGGTCGACTTCCCGCAGCAGGCTGGACTTGCTGAACTGATCCCGGGCGACCAGTCTCAGGGCGTCCCGTGAGTGCAGGAAGCCGACGACGTCATCGATGTTGTCGCGATAGAGCAGGATCTTGGTATGGGCGCAGTGGGCCAGCTGGCGCAGTATGATCTTCCAGTCGTCATTGATGTCGATGGCGGAGATCTCGCTGCGCGGGACCATGATGTTCTCCACCGTCATCTTGTCGAGATCCAGGATGCTTATCAGCATCTCCTGGTGGTGCTTGGGAATGAGATTGCCCGCCTCGTTGACGATGGTGCGCAGCTCTTCGGAATTGAGGGAGTCATCCTTGTTGTGCTCTAGACGCAAGAGTTTCAGCAGCAGGTTCGTGATGCTGTTGATGAGCCAGACAAGGGGAGCGAACGGCACCATCAGCCCCTTGAGGATCCAGGAGGCAGGGTAGGCTATCCGCTCGGGGAACATGGCCGCCAGTGTCTTGGGGGTGACTTCCCCGAATACCAGTACCACCAGGGTCAGCCCGAAGGTGGCAATGGCGACGCCGAGATCCCCGAACAGCCGGATGCAGACGATGGTCGCGATGGCGGAGGCCAGGATGTTGACCAGATTGTTGCCGATGAGAATGAGGCCAAGCAGGCGGTCCGGCCTGGCCAGCAGCTTCTCGACCCGGCGGGCAGCCTTGTGCTTGGTCTGGGCCAGATGCCGCAGCTTGTAGCGGTTGAGCGACATCAGACCTGTTTCGGAACTGGAGAAGAAGGCTGACAAAAGGATCAAGATAACGAGAACAATCAGCAATGTACTCGTTGAGATACTGTCCAAGAAGGGCTCCTGTAAGGATGGTTGGGGAATGTTCGTGTGTCAGCTAAGCAGCACTTCCTTGACGAAACGGCTGCCAAAATAGGCCAGTGTCAGGATGAAGCTGCCGATGAGGCTCAGCATGATGACCTTGCGGCCGCGCCAGCCACGGGTATGGTGACCCCAGAGCAGCAGAGCGTAGACGCACCAGGCCAGGATAGAGAGGATGGCCTTGTGGGACTTGCCCTGGGCAAACATGTCTTCCAGGAAGAACAGGCCGGATGCGATGGAGAGGGTCAGCAGCAGCAGACCTGCGGAAATGAGCTGAAACAGACGCTTCTCCACCGTCATCAGGGGTGGCATGGCTGGCAGGTGGCTGATCTTTCTTGATTTCAGTTGCCTGTCCAGGCAGGCAAGCTGGAGGGCAAACAAGCAGGCGATCATCAGTACCGAATAGGCCATCAGCGCGAGGCCTATGTGCAGCAGTAACTGGGGGTGTGCTTCCAGATGGGTGATGTAGCGCCCGGGAATGAGCGCGCTGGCTGCCAGCAGCAGGGCTGAAAAACTGTAGACGACGGGGAGCAGGATCCAGCCGTTGAAGCGTCGGGTGACGCAGGTCATGAAGCAACTGATGATAAGGCTGACCAGGGACGCCACGTTCAACATGCTGAGATTCTGGCCGGAATGGGTGGCCAGCACTTCGCTGCCCACCGCCATGCCATGGGCGGTCAGGGCCAGGCCGACACAGGCGAACAGCGATACTTGCCCGACGGGCTTGGCGCTGAGCAGCAGGTGCAGTGAGGCGATGATGGCCAGCAGGTAAAACGCCAGGGCCAGAACAGAGATCACGATCATAACCAGGTCGTTGTCAAACAAGCTTTATGGATAAGAGGGGCAGTATACCTTGCACAAGATATGCTCGCCAGTTGTGCCAGAGGCTAACTGCCCACATATAAGTAGGCGTTGATGGTCACCGTGCGGCGAATAATCGTCCTCCGGCGTTGACTGGGGTATACTGCCCTCCATTTGTTGACCTGCCCGTTCGATGGCAGGCCGCCGCGGCAAGCGGCGCGTAATCGTCCCTAGAGTGCTGACCGGGGTATAATGCCCCCATTGTCACGCCAAGAACCGGAAAGCGTCATGTTTGAGAATTTGACTGAACGACTCTCGCGCACCCTGCGCAACGTCAGCGGCCGCGGCCGTCTGACCGAAGAGAATATCAAGGATACCCTGCGCGAAGTCCGCATGGCGTTGCTCGAGGCGGACGTCGCCCTGCCGGTGGTGCGCGATTTTGTGGCGCGCGTCAAGGAACGAGCCGTGGGCCAGGAAGTGGCCAAATCCCTGAGCCCGGGCCAGGCCTTCATCAAGATCGTCCATGGCGAACTGGTCACCGTGATGGGGGAGGCCAACGAACAGCTCAACCTGGCTGCCCAGCCGCCGGCCATCATCCTGATGGCAGGTCTTCAGGGGGCCGGTAAGACCACTACGGTCGGCAAACTGGCCAAACTGCTCAAGGAGCGCAGCAAGAAGAAGGTGCTGGTGGTCAGTGCGGACGTCTACCGTCCGGCGGCGATCAAGCAGCTTGAGACCCTTGCGGGCGACATCGGTGTCGACTTCTTCCCGAGTGATGCCAGCCAGAAACCGATCGCCATTGCCACTGCCGCCATCGATCAGGCGCGCAAGAAGTTCTATGACGTGGTGATCGTCGATACTGCCGGTCGTCTGCACGTCGATGGCGAAATGATGGCGGAGATCCAGGATCTGCACGCCACCATCAAGCCGGTCGAAACCCTGTTCGTGGTGGATGCCATGACAGGCCAGGATGCCGCCAATACCGCCAAGGCCTTCAACGAGGCGCTGCCGCTCACCGGTGTGATCCTTACCAAGGCAGACGGTGATGCCCGCGGTGGTGCCGCACTGTCGGTGCGTCACATCACCGGCAAACCGGTCAAGTTCATCGGTATGGGCGAGAAGACCGACGCGCTGGAGCCGTTCCACCCGGATCGTCTCGCCTCCCGCATCCTCGGCATGGGGGATGTGCTCTCTCTCATCGAAGAGGTGGAGCGCAACGTCGATAAAGAGAAGGCGGCCAAGCTGGCCAGCAAGGTCAAGAGCGGCAAGGGCTTCGATCTGGAAGACTTCCGTGAGCAGCTGGCCCAGATGCGCAACATGGGTGGCATGATGGGGATGCTCGACAAGCTGCCTGGCATGTCTGGCCTGCCGGACAACATCAAGGATCAGATGGATGACAAGCTCACCGTGCGGATGGAGGCCATCATCAGCTCCATGACGCCGAAAGAGCGTGCCCATCCCGATCTCATCAAGGGCTCCCGCAAGCGTCGCATCGCTGCGGGCTCCGGCATGCAGGTCCAGGATGTGAACAAGCTGCTCAAGCAGTTCACCGAGATGCAGCGCATGATGAAGAAGATGTCCGGCAAGGGCGGCATGCGCAAGATGATGGGCCAGATGAAGAACATGCTGCCCCCCGGATTCGGTGGTGGCGGTCGCGGTCCGTTCTGATTTTCCTGCTGGTCAGGCAGAAAGGCTCACCCTGGTGAGCCTTTTTCATGCCAATCCCTGCGCAAAAAATAGCTGGCTTGGTTGCAATTATTACGAATCCAAGTAGAATTATGCGGCTTATTTTAAGCTAGGGTCTGCGTATTTGCAGGCCTTGTTCATTAGATGTTTATGAGGACGATATGGTAACCATTCGTTTACAACGTGGTGGCGCGAAAAAGCGTCCGTTCTACCAGGTAGTAGTTGCTGACAGCCGTAACGCCCGTGACGGTCGTTTCATCGAGCGCGTCGGTTTCTTCAACCCGGTTGCTGCTGGTAACGCTGAAAAGCTGAACCTGGACCTGGCTCGTATCGAGCATTGGGTTGCTACTGGTGCCGCTGTTTCTGACCGCGTTGCCAAGCTGATCAAAGACGCTGCCAAAGCTGCTTAATCAGCCAAACGGTAGGGAGTTAAGGTGGAAAAACCTGTAGTTCTGGGCACCCTGGGAACCGTTTACGGGATCAAGGGCTGGCTTAAAGTGAACTCCTTCACCGATGTTGCCGAAGCGATTTTCGATTACAACCCCTGGCTGATCAATCAGAACGGGGCGTGGCGTGAAATCCGGGTGTCATCCTGGAAGCGTCACAACAAGGGTCTGATCTGCAAACTCGATGGTATCGATGTGCGTGAGGATGCCCTGGCATTGACCAACGTCGAGATTGGCGTCCCCGCCGATCTGTTGCCTGCGTTGCCCGAAGGGGAGTTCTACTGGCGTGACCTCATTGGTTGCACCGTGGTAACCACCAAGGGATACGACCTGGGCAAGGTGACCGAATTGATGGAAACCGGCTCCAACGATGTGTTGGTGGTTGAGGCCAATGTAAAAGATGCCTTTGGTGCAAAGGAGCGGTTGATACCGTTCCTGGAAGAGCAGGTGATCAAGAATATTGATCTGACTGCTCGAACAATCGAAGTTGATTGGGATCCTGGTTTCTAGTTTCCCGCGCTAACACGGGTGCCGGAGGTTTCTTATGTGGATTGGGGTCATTAGCCTCTTCCCGGAAATGTTCCGAGCCATTACCGAGCACGGGGTAACGGGTCGGGCCGTCAAGAGTGGCCTGCTGCAGATTGAGTGCTGGAACCCTCGGGACTTCACCCACGACAAACACCGTACGGTCGATGATCGTCCTTATGGTGGTGGGCCCGGCATGTTGATGATGGTTCAGCCGCTGCGTGATGCCATTCATGCAGCCAAGCAAGCGGCGGGAGACGGGGCGAAAGTCATCTATCTCTCTCCTCAGGGACGCAAGCTGACTCAAGCGGGCGTGACCGAGTTGGCGACGAATCAGAAACTGATTCTGGTCGCCGGTCGATACGAAGGTATCGATGAGCGCGTGATACAAACCGAAGTCGACGAAGAGTGGTCTATCGGAGATTACGTGTTAAGTGGTGGCGAGTTGCCTGCCATGACCCTGATCGATGCGGTTTCGCGTCTGGTCCCGGGGGTCTTGGGCGATCAGGCCAGTGCCGAGCAGGACTCCTTCACGGATGGGCTGCTGGATCATCCCCACTATACTCGGCCGGAGGTGTTGGATGGGCTGACGGTGCCCGAGGCGCTGACAAGCGGCAATCACGAAGTGATTCGGCGCTGGCGACTCAAGCAATCGCTCGGACGAACCTGGCAGAGAAGGCCGGAACTTATTAACAACCTAGCTCTGACTGACGAGCAAGAATCACTTCTTGCCGAGTATGTCCGCGAAGTGCGTGACAGCGTTAAGTAGAGTTTTCAGTTTATCCTAGGTAAGGAAAGACAATGAGCAAGATTATTCAGCAGCTTGAACAAGAGCAACTGCGTACCGACATCCCGGCTTTTGCCCAGGGCGACACCGTACGTGTTCAAGTTCGTGTTAAAGAAGGTGGTAAAGAGCGTCTGCAGGCTTTCGAAGGCATCGTGATTGCCAAGCGTAACCGCGGTCTGCACTCTGCTTTCACCGTTCGCAAGATCTCCAACGGCGAAGGTGTTGAGCGTGTATTCCAGACTCACTCTCCGCTGATCCACAGTGTAGAACTGAAGCGTCGTGGTGATGTTCGCCGCGCCAAACTGTACTACCTGCGCAACCTGTCCGGCAAAGCTGCTCGTATCAAAGAGAAGCTCAACTAATTCGATTCGAATTGGTGTCGGTATGTCGGCGAAAAGCTCGACAGGTAGTGAAAAGGCTCGCCAATGGCGAGCCTTTTTTGTATCCGCTTTCGGGTGTTCCAGCTCAACCTGGCTGGCTGACCCGCACCACCGAGTTGTCACGCCCGAAGGGGCCAGGCACATAGTCGTCCGCCTCCCAGTCGTTGTCATAAAGGGTTTCACCATCGGGTTGCACTAGCTGATAGCAATACTCGAAATGGCTGGGGCCATCGGTCGGCAGGTTGAGTGTCGCCTTGAACTCCCCGTTTTTCATCCTCTTCAGTTCAATGGGCTGCCACTGGCTGAATTCACCCAGCAGCAAGACCTGCTCGGCATCACCGGCGGCCTCCTTTTCGACGGCAAAGGTCACCTTGACCTCGGGACGCGATTTGAGGAATTGCTTGTTGATCGGCATATGGACTCCTTGTCACTGGCTGCGAAGAAAGTAGCGCTGGTTATTTTTATATCACTTTATGACAAGGATGTTGATAAACAGGATCAAAGGGGGAGGGCAAAATGGCGCTGCAGGAGTTGATGGGTGAACTCGATCTTGAGGTAGAAGCCCCGTGGTAGCGTCATGATGGGTTGGCCATTGCGGCCGATGGCGCGGGTCAGCGCCTTGCTGTTGGCCGCCTTGGGGCGCAGCTGCAATACCTGGCCGTGGCGGGCGCTGATCTGCTCCACTTCCCCCAGCACTATCATGTCCATCAGCTCTTCCCAGTCCTGGCGCAGCAGTCTTTCTTCCTCTTCATTCGGGCTCCACAGCAGCGGCATGCCGACGCGACGGTCGCCGACAGGGATGTCGCGGCTGCCTTCCACTGGGATCCAGAGCACCCGCGACAGCTTGTTGCGCACGTTCGACTCCTCCCAGCGCTGGCCGCTGACCCCGATGAGGGGGGCCACGCAGACAAAGGTGGTTTCCAGCGGGCGCCCTTGAGGATCGATGGGGATCGTCTTGAGCTCGATACCGAGATCCGGAAAATCCTGCTCGGGACGGCTACCTGCACTGGCCCCCAGCTGCCACTCGATCAACTGCCCTGTCCAGCCCTTGTCACGCCTGAGATCCCGCGGTACGGGGATGCCCGCCGTTGCGGCAAGCTGGGCCAGAGTGAAGCCAGCCATGGCGTAGGCTCGACTGAGCAGCTCTTGTTCTGACTGGGGATTGGCGGGCATGAGGGCTCCTCTGGAGATAATAGACATCGCAATACGGATCCTTGCATGGTATCGCTGATTTTATAACCGATCCTCGCCCGACTATACACAGGGAGACATGGATGGCAAAATTCAACATATCCAAATGATTTTAAAGGGATTTACTTTCTTTATCCAGTATATCGGCACGCCGGATCCCCGCATAAACGAGTTGTCCAAGGGTTTGTGCGAGCTGTTGCACACAGTTATCCACAGAAATCTTGGATAACTGGCGTAAAGTGGTGAAAGGAAGCGTGGCACCAGAAATAAATGTGAGAGTACGCCGATTTTCAGCGCCATTTCGGTGCAGATAATGCGCCATAACTGTGGATAAATCCGTCTTGGTGGATCTTTGAGCAGTCGAACTTGTTCACAATTGACAGGCTGGATCCTCTTAGGCAAAAGACATGGATCTTGATCCAGCAATTAAACTATAACCTTATGTATTTAAATGTATATTTTGTTTTTAAGTGAATCGGGTATGATATGCTTCCGTGCAATGCCACAGTATAAAACTACTGTATATACCTGCTTGATCACAGGTTTATGCACAGTCTGGGTGGGCAACTTGCCTAGCATGAACCTTCAATTTGTTTATAACTTTGCTTGAAATGCCAAGTTATTCATGAATGGAAGATGACAGTCCCTGTTTGCCGCCACGGGGTGAATGTGGAACAATCTCGTTATAGATTCAGCCTTTATAAGGTGATCACGTGATAGATGGTGACGGATTTCGTCCCAATGTCGGCATCGTGATCTGTAACCGTGACGGACAAGTATTGTGGGCTAAGCGCTATGGGCAGCACTCCTGGCAGTTTCCGCAGGGGGGGGTTGATGATGGTGAATCGCCGGAACAGGCCATGTATCGTGAGCTGTATGAGGAGATAGGCCTCAAGCAGGACGATGTGACCATACTGGCGACCAGTCGCAACTGGCTGAAGTATCGCTTACCCAAACGACTCGTCCGCTGGGACAGTTCACCGGTCTGTATTGGCCAGAAGCAGAAATGGTTTTTGTTGCAGCTCGATCCTGGCAAAGAGTCCAGGATCCAGTTTGGCTGTCATGGTCACCCGGAATTTGATGATTGGCGTTGGGTCAGCTTCTGGTACCCGGTTCGTCAGGTCGTCTCCTTCAAGCGGGAGGTTTACCGCCGGGTGATGAAAGAGTTTGCCCCGCTGGCCATGCCAGTCCCCGTGGTGCAGGCTAACCGAAAAGATGGGCGGCGCAACCGCTCGCGTTAAGGAGCACAACTAGTTGCTGACGGAACTCAGACGCATCGTGGAAAGCATGGCCGAGGCCAACACCCTCGAACAGGCCTTGCAAGCATTGGTGAGCCAGACCCGGCTCGCCATGACGGTGGACTGCTGCTCCGTCTATGTGGCCGAGCCCGACATGCGCCGCTATCGACTGGCTGCGACCGATGGTCTGGCCGAATCGGCCGTGGGCAAGGCCACCCTGCCGTTCGAGCAGGGTATTGTCGGCCTGGTGGGTCAGCGTGAAGAGCTGATCAACCTGGCCGATGCCCCCTCTCACCCCAGTTTCAAGTTTCTGCCCGATGTGGCGGAAGAGGCGTTTCGCTCCTTCCTCGGCGCTCCCATCATGCATCAGCGTCAGGTGGTGGGGATTCTGGTCGTGCAGCAGAAGGAGAGCCGCCTCTTCGATGAGGGGGAGGAGTCCTTCATGGTCACCCTGGCGGCTCAGCTGGCTGCCCGCATCGCCCAGGCCCAGGCCAAGGGGTGGCTGCAGAAGACCGACTGGAGCAAGCCGCTGCGCGGTATTGCCGGGGCGAGTGGCATCGCCATCGCCAAGGCCTGGGTGTGGCGTCCGCGCAAGGCGCTAAATACCATCACGCCGCGCAAGGACGAGGATCATGCCAAGCAGCTTGCCCGTCTCGAGCTGGCGGTGGAGGAAGTGCGCCATGATCTGGAGAGCCTGGCACTGCGCTTTCGCGAGAGCTACAGCCAGGACTCGGTCGCCATCTTCGACATCTATCTGCACCTGTTGAACGATCCCGGCTACATCAAGCCCATCCGCAACAAGGTCAGCAAGGAACACTGGACGGCGATCTCGGCGGTCAAACTCATCAGCGATCGGCTGATAGAGCAGTTCAAGGGGATGAAGGATCCCTATCTGCGGGAGCGCTCCACCGATGTGAAAGACATCGCCCAGCGGCTCATCAGCCGGCTGGTGCAGGACGAACCCGAGCAGCTCACCATCGGCGAACCCGTGGTGCTGGTCGCCGATGAAGTGACGGCCACCATCCTTGCGGAGATCCCGAGGGAATTTCTGAGCGGTGTGGTGTCGCTCAAGGGCGGGACCAACTCCCATGCCGCCATCCTGGCCCGTGCCATGGGGGTGGCGGCCATCATGGGGGTGGATCTGCCCCTCGGTGACATAGGCGGGCGCACCCTGGTCATCGATGGCTACAGCGGCGATCTCTTCATCGAACCCAACCAGGTGATCCTGACTGAGTACCGGCAACTGCTGAGTGAGGAGCGGGCACTCGACACCCTGGTGCGTAGCGTCGACAACCAGCCCTCCGAGACTGCCGACGGCACCAAGGTCTCTCTGCTGCTCAACGCAGGGCTGAGTGCGGATACCGAGATCTCCCTCAATCATCTGGCGGACGGGGTCGGGCTCTATCGCACCGAGATCCCCTTCATGCTGCAGGACAGCTTCCCTTCGGAGTGGGAGCAGACTGCCCGCTATCGCGGGATCCTGGAAACCTATCGGGATCGCCCGGTTTGCATGCGGACTCTGGACGTGGGGGGGGACAAGCAACTGCCCTATTTCCCCATCGTGGAGGAAAATCCCTTCCTTGGTTGGCGGGGGATCCGGCTCACCCTGGATCACCCCGAACTCTTCCTGGTGCAGCTCAAGGCCATGTTGCGGGCCAGCGAAGGGCTGGACAATCTGGCCATCATGCTGCCGATGATCAGCAGCGTCAGTGAAATCAAGGCCTCCCGTCGTCTGCTGGATCAGGCGTGGCGCGAGGTGTCGGAAGAAGCGGCCAGCCGCGATGCGGTGATCCGCTACCCCAGTCTCGGGGTGATGATAGAAGTCCCCTCCGCGCTGTACATCCTGCCGGAGATGGCGCCGCTCATCGACTTCTGGTCGGTGGGCAGCAACGACCTGACCCAGTACCTGCTGGCGGTGGATCGCAACAATGCCCGTGTCGCCAGCATCTACGATGCCTTCCATCCCGCGGTGATCCGCGCTTTGCAACTGCTGGTCGATGCCTCTCAGCGCTATCACAAGCCGGTCTCTGTTTGTGGCGAGCTGGCTGGCGATCCGGTCGGGGTGCTGCTGCTGCTGGCCATGGGCTATCGTCGTTTCAGCATGAATACCCACAACATCTCCCGTATCAAATACGTGCTGCGGCAATCCGACCTTGGCGAGTTGAAGGCGCTGATGGCGGATGGTCTCAAGCATGACAATCCTCACGTGCTGCGCGGCCTGTTTGCCCGCTATCTGGAAGAGCACGGTCTGGGAGGCTTGCTGCGGGCTGGGCACAAGGTCAGGCTGTCCGATTGATATTCCGTCTTGTTACTGCGTAAGAATGATCGGAGAATGCGGCTTTTCTTATGATTGGGGCCGCCTATGCAGCACGACGGATATTGGGTTTTCTCACAGATTGATCCCGTAGCATTCAGTTTGGGACCATTATCGGTACGCTGGTATGGTCTCATGTACCTGTTCGGTTTTGCCTTCGCCATGTGGCTGGCTGGTCGCCGTGCCGATGCACCCAACAGCGGCTGGACCCGCAACGAGGTATCCGACCTGCTGTTTTATGGCTTCCTTGGGGTGATCCTGGGTGGCCGTATCGGCTATGTGCTGTTCTACAACTTCGATCTCTTCCTCGCCGACCCGACCTATCTGTTCAAGATATGGACCGGTGGCATGTCGTTCCACGGCGGCCTCATCGGGGTGATCACCGCCATGATCTGGTTTGCCCACAAAACCCAGCGCCACTTCTTCACCGTGGCGGATTTCGTAGCGCCGCTCATTCCGTTCGGCCTCGGTGTTGGCCGCATCGGCAACTTCATGAACGGCGAGTTGTGGGGTCGGGTCACCGATGTCCCCTGGGCCATCATCTTCCCCGAGGCTGGGCCCGAACCGCGTCACCCGTCCCAGCTTTACCAGTTCGCGCTGGAAGGGGTGGTGCTCTTCATCATCCTGAACCTGTTCTGGCGCAAGCACCCACCCCGTGGCGCCATTTCCGGGATGTTCCTGCTCTTCTATGGCCTGTTCCGCTTCCTGGTGGAGTTTGTTCGTCAACCAGACAGCCAGCTGGGTCTCTACTTCAATGAGATCAGCATGGGCCAGATCCTCTCTACCCCGATGATAGTGGCGGGTGCGCTCATGGTCTGGGCCGCCTACAAGCAGCCCCGTCTGTTCGGCAATGCACCCAAGGAGGCGAAGTAATGCGTGCCTATCTCGACCTGATGCAGAAAATTCTGGATGAAGGGACCGTCAAATCCGATCGCACCGGGACCGGGACCGTCTCCCTGTTCGGTCATCAGATGCGCTTCAACCTGGCCGAGGGATTCCCGCTGGTGACCACCAAGAAGTGCCACCTGCGCTCCATCATTCACGAGCTGCTCTGGTTCCTCAACGGCGATACCAACACCGCCTATCTGAAAGAGCACGGTGTCAGCATCTGGGACGAGTGGGCCGACGAGCACGGTGATCTGGGGCCTGTCTATGGTGCCCA
Source organism: Aeromonas sp. R5-1 (assembly GCF_040908265.1). NCBI lineage: Bacteria > Pseudomonadati > Pseudomonadota > Gammaproteobacteria > Aeromonadales > Aeromonadaceae > Aeromonas > Aeromonas sp. R5-1. Next base: position 32,668 of record NZ_JBFODJ010000048.1, on the reverse strand, counting down.
GTGGCGCTCCTGGCCGGCGGCCGATGGGTCTGTCATCGACCAGATCCAGAAGGCGGTGGACGATATCAAGCACAACCCGGATTCCCGCCGCATCATCGTCTCCGCCTGGAACGTGGGCGAGCTGGACAAAATGGCGTTGGCACCCTGCCACGCCTTCTTCCAGTTCTATGTGGCGGATGGCAAGCTCTCCTGCCAGCTCTACCAGCGTAGTTGTGATGTTTTCCTTGGCCTGCCGTTCAACATTGCCAGCTATGCGCTGCTGACCCACATGATGGCGCAGCAGTGCGATCTGGAAGTGGGTGACTTTGTCTGGACCGGTGGCGATGTGCACCTCTATTCCAACCACATGGAGCAGACGGCACTGCAACTCACCCGCGAGCCGCGCCCCCTGCCGCAACTGGTGATCAAGCGCAAACCTGACTCCATCTTCGATTACAGATTCGAGGATTTCGAGATCCAGGGCTATGATCCCCATCCTGGGATCAAGGCGCCTGTCGCTATTTGAGTAGGTAATGAGCCTGGGGCGAGTATCGTCTCCCAGGTGACGATGAATCGACACTCAGCTGTTAGAGGCACCTTCGGGTGCCTTTTTGCATTTTCTGTGAATTAATATGCAACATTCCGGGTGGAGAGATGGCTCCTGAAAAGGGGAAATAACCTGCTTATAGCAGGCATTATTCGTTTTGCTTTCGGTTTTTTCGTTGTTATCAGCCGTAAGAAACGATTTTTCATTGAGCTACTCGAGCCCTAGACTGAAAAGATGCAATTTTATGGGTAGTTAGATATGAGCGATGTATTCAAGCGTTTTCTCAAACTGGAGTCCGCTTCCGGGATCATTCTGATCCTGGCCGCCCTGCTTGCCATCGGCCTGGCCAATTCGGCGCTGGCGCAACACTATCAGGGCTTCCTCAATACCGAGGTACAGGTTCGCATCGCGGCGCTCGACATCAACAAGCCGCTGCTGCTCTGGATCAACGATGGCTTCATGGCGATCTTCTTCCTGCTGGTGGGTCTCGAGGTGAAGCGAGAGATGCTGGAGGGGGCGCTTTCCTCCCGGGTGCAGGCAACCTTCCCGGCCATTGCTGCCGTGGGGGGGATGTTGGCACCGGCACTCATCTATAGCTTCTTCAACTACGGGGACGAGGCTACCCGTGCTGGCTGGGCGATTCCGGCCGCAACCGACATCGCCTTCGCTCTCGGGGTCATGGCGCTGCTGGGCAAGCGGGTACCGACCAGCCTCAAGGTCTTCTTGCTGGCGCTGGCTATCATGGACGATCTGGGGGTCATCATCATCATTGCCCTCTTCTACACCCAGCAACTGTCGCTGACTGCGCTGGCGATAGGTGTGGTGGCTACCCTGACCTTGCTCTGGATGAATCGCCGTGGTGAGGACAGGATTGGACTCTATATGCTGGTCGGCCTGGTGCTCTGGGTTGCCGTGCTCAAGTCCGGTGTCCATGCGACCCTGGCAGGGGTCATCGTGGGCTTCATGATCCCCCTCAACGGCAAGCGTTACGCATCGCCACTCAAGCATCTGGAGCATGGGCTGCACCCCTGGAGCGCCTTCCTGATCCTGCCACTGTTCGCTTTCGCCAACGCCGGGGTATCGCTGGAGGGGGTCTACTTCTCGGCTCTGCTCAATCCGCTCCCCATGGGGATCATCCTGGGGCTCTTCGTCGGCAAGCCGCTCGGGATTTTCACCATCAGCTGGCTGGCTGTGAAATCAGGCATTGCCCAATTGCCGCAAGGAGTGAACTTCAGACAGATCTTTGCCGTCAGCATCCTGTGTGGCATCGGCTTCACCATGTCGATGTTTATCGCATCGCTGGCATTCGAGCATGGCGGACTGGACTACGGCAGCTACTCGCGCCTCGGGATCCTGGCAGGTTCCACACTCGCGGCCGTGATCGGTTACATCGCACTGCGGATATCGCTGCCCAATCGGGAGGCGAATCAAAGTACGGAGGGGTTATGAGAAAACTAGGATGGTTAGTCATGCTGGCGAGTCCTGCAATCTGGGCAAATGGCCTGGTCGATTGTCAGCGGGATGCCACCTCGGCAAGTTGTTCTGCCTATCTCAACGGGGTGGTCGACAGCGCACTCATGCTGGGGGACTCACAGGTAAAAGCTCGGTTCGGAGAGACCTTCGCCGAACGGGCACTGAGCAGTCGTGCCGGCGAGCGAGTCAAGCTGTCCAACAAGCGCTATTGTACCGAGCGAATGCCGGATGCCGGTCGTCTCAAGGCCCATCTGCAGGCACAGTTCGACGCGAACAAGGTTGACTCGATCAGCGACATGTATGACATTCTGGCGGTTGAACTCAGCTGCTACCGGAGCCCGCCTGGCGCGGGAACCCCATCGGATGTCACACCTTAACTACAACCATCTCTACTATTTTTGGATGACTCAGAAGAAGGGCTCCGTCACGCAGGCGGCGGAAGCCCTCTTTTTGACCCCACAGACCGTGACCGGTCAGATCAAACTGCTTGAGCAGCGTCTTGGCGGCAAGTTGCTGATCAGAAAGGGGCGCTCCCTTGAGGCCACCGAGCTTGGCCAACTGGTATTTCGCTATGCGGACAAGATGTTCAGCCTCTCCTACGAGATGCTGGATATCGCCAACTACCGCAAGGAGAGCCAGATCCTGTTCGATGTGGGCATCGCCGATGCTCTCTCCAAGCGTCTCGCCAGCCGGGTACTGCTCTCCGTGATCCCCAATGACGGTTCCATTCACCTGCGCTGCTTCGAGTCGACCCATGAACTGCTCCTGGAGCAGTTGAGCGAGCACAAGCTCGACATGATCCTCTCTGATTGCCCGGTGGACTCCAGCCAGCATGCCGGGTTGCTGTCCAAGCGTCTGGGGGGATGTGGCGTCAGTTTCTTCTGCAAGGCGCCTCTGCCCTCCCAGCCTTTCCCTGCCTGCCTGGAAGAGCGCAAGCTGCTCATCCCGGGCCGCCGTACCGCCATGGGTCGTCAACTGACCCAGTGGTTCGAGCAGCAGGGAATTTCCCCCAGCATTCTGGGAGAATTCGACGATGCGGCGCTGATGAAGGCGTTCGGCTTCTTCAACCAGGGCATCTTCATGGCACCGACCATTTATCGGGAGGAGATCCTGGAGGGGGAGGAGGTGATGCTGCTGGGTGAAACCCAGGATCTGATGGAGGAGTATTACGTCATCTTTGCCGAGCGGATGATCCAGCATCCTGCGGTCAAGCGGGTATGCGAGAGTGATTTCTCCTTCCTCTTTGCGGGGCAGGAGGATTTCACGGCCATTCAGCCGGCAAGCCTCTCGTTTTAAATCGACGGTGACGGCGCTATGATGCCAGTCTTGGAAGAGGAGGGTGAGATGCAATTGGAAGAGATGGAAGCGAATGCCGGGCGTGCCGTCACCCTGCTCAAGGCATTGGCCAATGAGCGACGGCTGTTTATCTTGTGCCAGTTACTGGATAGGGAGCTGTCGGTCGGCGAGCTGAACGAGGTCTTGGGATTGAGCCAGTCAGCCATGTCGCAGCATCTGGCGGTGTTGCGCCGGGATGAGCTGGTGGCGACGAGGAAGGAAGCCCAGACGGTCTATTACTCCCTGCGCAGCCATGAGGTGCGCGAGATGATCGGATTGTTGCACAGACTGTACTGTAGCGACCCCAAATAAAAAACCGGCACTAGGCCGGTTTTTTCAGCTTTCATCAGCGGATGCTGATTAAGCCATGGCTTTGATCTGGGCAGACAGGCGGCTCTTGTGACGAGCAGCTTTGTTCTTGTGGATCAGGCCTTTGGTCGCCATACGATCCATGATCGGCTGAGCAACAGCGAAAGCGGCAGTGGCAGCAGCCTTGTCACCAGAGGCGATGGCAGCGATCACTTTCTTCAGGTAGGTACGGGTCATGGAACGACGGCTGGCGTTGTGCTGACGACGTTTCTCTGACTGAAGAGCACGCTTCTTAGCAGATTTGATGTTAGCCAAGGTAAAACTCCTAAAACTGTCTTAGCGAGTGTATTGAAAAGGCCCGGAAATATGCCTTCCCAACCACATATTGTCAAATGATTTGTGCAAATAAACACCGCCCCCCGGTGGTGTGTCAGATGGGAGACGGTTAAACTGTCGGCCGATTCTAACAGCATTCTTTTCTTTCCGACAGTTCCAGAGGCCTCGTCTTGAGTAAGAAATTGATCAAATCCGGCATGATTGTGTCCGGAATGACGCTGGCATCCCGTGTGATGGGCTTGGTGCGCGATGTGGTCATCGCCAATTTGCTCGGTGCCGGGGTGGCCGCAGACGTCTTCTTCTTCGCCAATCGCATTCCCAACTTCTTGCGCCGTCTCTTTGCCGAAGGGGCATTCAACCAGGCCTTCGTGCCCGTGATGACGGAGTACAAGAAAAACGGTGACGAGCAGGCGGTTCGCGAGTTGCTGGCGGCGGTGGCGGGCACCCTGGGTGGTATCGTCACCGTGGTCACCTTGCTCGGGGTGCTGGGTTCCGGTGTCCTGACGGCCCTCTTTGGCTGGGGCTGGTTCTGGGACTGGCTGCACGGCGGACCGGCGGCGGAGAAGTTCGAGTTGGCCAGTCTGATGCTCAAGATCACCTTCCCCTATCTCTGGTTCATCACCTTCACCGCCATGGCGGGGGCCATTCTCAATACCTTTGGCCGTTTTGCCGTGTCCTCCTTCACGCCGGTGTTCCTCAACATCACCATGATTGCAGCGGCCTGGTGGATCGCGCCCTTGATGGAGCGCCCCGAGATCTCCCTGGCGATCGGTGTCTTCCTCGGCGGTCTGGTCCAGTTTTTGTTCCAGTATCCTTTTCTGCGCCAGCTCAACATGCTGGTCTGGCCCAAGTGGGGTTGGCACCATCCCGGGGTGGTGAAGATCCGTACCCTGATGATCCCGGCCCTGTTCGGCGTGTCGGTCAGCCAGATCAACCTGCTGATCAACACCATGCTGGCCTCGTTTCTGGCTACCGGTGCCATCAGCTATCTCTATTACTCGGACAGGTTGCTGGAGTTTCCCCTCGGCCTCTTTGCGGTGGCCATCAGCACGGTGATCCTGCCTGCCCTGGCCAGAAAACACGTGGATGCGGATCCGGCTGATTTCTCTCGCACCATGGATTGGGGGGTGCGCATGGTGATGCTGCTCGGCTTGCCAGCCATGGTCGGCATCGCCGTACTGCGCGAGCCCATACTGCGGGTACTTTTCATGCGCGGTGAGTTCGGTCTGCACGAGGTGAGCATGTCCAGTGCGAGCCTGCTGGCCTCCACCACGGGGCTGCTCTCCTTGATGCTCATCAAGGTGCTGGCCCCCGGTTATTACGCCCGCCAGGACACCAGGACGCCGGTGCGTATCGGCATCATGGCCATGGTTGCCAACATGGTGTGCAACCTCATCTTCATCTATCCGCTCGGCTACGTGGGGCTGGCTCTCGCCACTGCCTGCTCCGGCACCCTTAACGCCGTACTGCTGTTCAAGGGGCTCTATCAGCAGGATGTTTATCGCCCTTCCCGCAACACCGGGCTGTTCTGCCTCAAGCTCTTGGCGGCAACGGTCTTGATGGGGGGGCTTCTGGCCTATCTGTCACCGGATCTCGCCCAATGGGGGGCCTGGAGCATGGGCAAGGCCAGCCTGGAGTTGACCCTGCTGCTCTGCCTGGGCGGAGCGCTGTATGGCATTGTCCTTTTGGCATTGGGGATCCGGCCACGGCACCTGAGAGCCGGTCAGCAATAAGGAGCCAGCTGCAAGGGAGGGGACAGTACAGGGTCGATGGGGGCGGTCTCAGGGGCTGTCGGGTTGGCCCGCCAACGAGGTGCGATGCTCCTGGCCAAGTCCGAGAAGCGAGCGGGATGGCTAAATCGGGTCAACGGCAGGGCTGACCCTGCCTGCTGCCTGATATATAATCCGCCGATTTCCATGGCAGCAACGCACAAGGCACTGATGGAGCTTATTCGCGGCATTCACAATATCAAGCCCCGTCACCGGGGCTGTGTATTGACCATAGGCAACTTCGATGGGGTTCATCAGGGGCACCACGCAGTGTTGGCCCGTTTGCAGGAGAAGGCCGCCCAACTTGGCCTGCCGGCCTGTGTCATGTTGTTCGAACCCCAGCCGCTGGAGCTGTTTGCGGGCAGTGCCGCGCCCGCCCGTCTCAGCCGTTGGCGGGAGAAGTACGAAGCCCTCAAGGGAATGCAGATCGATCGCATGCTCTGCGTGCGTTTCACCCATCGTTTTGCCGAGCAGGCGGCCAGCACCTTCATCGAGCAACTGCTGGTGGAGAAACTCGGCGTGCACTATCTGGTGGTCGGCGACGATTTTCGCTTCGGCAAGGGGCGGGAAGGGGACTTCCACCTGCTGGAGGAGGCCGGTCGGCGCTTCGGGTTCGAGGTGATCAGCACCCAGAGTTTCCAGCTTTCCCGCCAGCGGGTCAGCAGCACCCTGGTGCGTGAGGCCCTCAAAGCGGGCCGCATGGCGGAGGTGGAGCTGATGCTCGGTCGCCCCTATGCCATCAGCGGCCGGGTGGCCCACGGCGATAAGCTGGGGCGCACCATAGGTTTTCCCACCGCGAATCTGGCCCTCAAACGCCAGGTTGTCCCGGTCGGTGGCGTGTTTGCGGTGGAAGTGATATGTTCCGGCAAGACTTTCCCCGGCGTCGCCAATGTGGGTGTACGTCCGACTTTGAGCGGTACACAAGCCAGATTGGAAGTACATCTATTTGATTTTTCTGGTGATCTATATGGTCAGCAGGTCAAGGTGCTGCTTCGCCACAAGCTGCGCGAAGAGCAGAAATTTGACTCTTTCACCGCCTTGAAAGAGCAGATCGAACGAGATGCCCTGACGGCCCGAGCCTGGTTCGGGCTGCCACAATTTCATTTACCCAGCACTCTTTTAGAAAAGAAGGGAACCCAGGACTGATGAGCGACTATAAACACACCCTGAATCTACCGGAAACCGAGTTTCCGATGCGTGGCGATCTGGCCAAACGCGAACCCAACATGTTGAAACGTTGGTACGATCAGGATCTTTACGGCGCCATTCGCCGCGCCAAAGCGGGCAAGCCTTCTTTCATTCTGCACGATGGCCCCCCCTATGCGAACGGCAGCATTCACATCGGTCACTCGGTCAACAAGATCCTCAAAGACATCATCATCAAGTCCAAAGGCCTTTCTGGCTTCGATTCCCCCTATGTACCGGGCTGGGATTGCCACGGTCTGCCCATCGAGCTGAAAGTGGAAGGCATGGTCGGCAAGCCGGGCGAGAAGGTTTCCGCCGCCGAGTTCCGCGCCGAGTGCCGCAAATACGCCAAAACCCAGATCGAAGCGCAGAAGACCGACTTCATCCGTCTGGGCGTGCTGGGTGACTGGGAACACCCCTACCTGACCATGGATTTTGGGACCGAAGCCAACATCATCCGCTCCATGGCCAAGATCGTTGAAAACGGCCACCTGCACAAAGGCTCCAAGCCGGTGCACTGGTGTACCGATTGCGGCTCCGCGCTGGCTGAAGCGGAAGTGGAGTACTACGACAAGAACTCCCCCTCCATCGACGTGCGCTTCAAGGCCGTCGACGAGGCTGCTGTTGCCGCCAAGTTTGATTGCGCCGAAGGCCACACCGGCAAGGGCGCGCTCTCTGCCGTGATCTGGACGACCACCCCGTGGACCTTGCCGGCCAACCGCGCCATCGCCATGCATGCCGATCTCGACTACGCACTGGTGCAGGTTGAGGGCGACAATCCCGAGCGTCTGATCCTGGCCGCCGAGCTGGTGAAGGATGTGATGGATCGCGCCGGCATCGAGCACTTCCACAACCTGGGCTACGCCAAGGGTGCCGCACTCGAGCTGCTGCGCTTCAACCACCCCTTCTACAGCTTCGACGTGCCTGTGGTGCTGGGTGACCACGTCACTCTGGACGCCGGTACCGGCGCGGTGCACACCGCCCCTGGCCACGGTCAGGAAGACTTCGTGGTCGGTCAGAAGTACGGTCTGGAAGTCGCCAACCCGGTTGGCAGCAACGGCGTCTATCTGCCGGATACCGAACTGTTTGCCGGCCAGCACGTGTTCAAGGCCAATGCGGCCGTGGTCGAGGTGCTGACCGAGCGCGGCGCCCTGCTGCATCACAAGGTGTTCAACCACTCCTACCCGCATTGCTGGCGTCACAAGACCCCGATCATCTTCCGTGCCACCCCCCAGTGGTTCATCAGCATGGAGCAGAAGGGTCTGCGCAAGCGTGCCCTCGAAGAGATCGAGCGTATCGAGAAAGAGGGCATTGCCCAGCACGGCCAGAGCGGCTGGGTGCCGGCCTGGGGCAAGAACCGCATTCAGGCCATGGTCGAGAATCGTCCCGACTGGTGCATCTCCCGTCAGCGTACCTGGGGCGTGCCCATCTCCCTGTTCGTTCACAAGGATACCCAGGAGCTGCACCCGGATTCCGTCCGCCTGATGGAAGAGGTGGCCAAGCGGGTCGAGCAGTCCGGCATCCAGGCCTGGTGGGATCTGGACAAGGCCGAGCTGCTGGGCGCGGACGCCGACAACTACGAGAAGGTGCCCGACACCCTGGACGTCTGGTTCGACTCCGGCTCTACCCATGCCTCCGTGGTCGATGCCCGTCCCGAGTTCAACGGCAAGCCGGCCGACATGTATCTGGAAGGTTCTGACCAGCACCGTGGCTGGTTCATGTCCTCCTTGATGATCGGCGTCGCCATGAAAGACAAGGCTCCCTACAACCAGGTGCTGACTCACGGCTTCACCGTGGATGGTCAGGGCCGCAAGATGTCCAAGTCCATCGGCAACGTGGTCAGCCCGCAGGACGTGATGAACAAGCTGGGGGCCGACATCCTGCGTCTGTGGGTCGCCAGCACCGACTACACCGGCGAGATGACCGTCTCCGACGAGATCCTCAAGCGCTCGGCCGACGCCTATCGTCGTATTCGCAACACCGCCCGCTTCCTGCTGGCCAACCTCAACGGCTTCAATCCAGCGACCGACATGGTGGCACCTGCCGACATGGTGGTGGTGGATCGTTGGGCCGTGGGCCGTGCCAAGGCGGTACAGGCCGAGATTGTGGCAGCGTTCGACGAGTACAACTTCCACGGCGTGACCCAGAAGCTGATGCAGTTCTGCTCCATCGAGATGGGTTCCTTCTATCTGGACGTCATCAAGGACCGTCAGTACACCGCCAAGGCTGACAGCCTGGCCCGTCGCTCCTGCCAGACTGCCCTCTATCATATCGCCGAGGCCATGGTGCGCTGGATGGCGCCCATCATGAGCTTCACCGCCGACGAGATCTGGGCTCTGCTGCCAGGTGAGCGTGGCGAATTCGTTTTCACCGAGGAGTGGTACGACGGCCTGTTCGGGCTGGAAGCGGGCGAAGTGCTGAACGACGAGTTCTGGGCCGAGATCCTCGCCGTGCGCGGTGAAGTGAACAAGGCGCTGGAAGTGGCTCGTGGGGAGAAGCGCATCGGTGGCTCCCTGCAGGCCGAACTGACCCTGTTCGCCAAGCCGGAACTGGCTGCCCGCCTGAACGCCCTGGCCGATGAGCTGCGCTTCGTGCTGCTCACCTCCAAGGCCAGGGTGGTCAGCGTCGATGCCGCACCGGCAGAGGCCGTGGCGACCGAGCGCGACGACCTGTGGCTCTGCGTGGCGCAGTCTGCCGCCGCCAAGTGCGACCGCTGCTGGCACCATGTGGAAGACGTGGGCACCATCGCGGGTCACGAAGAGATCTGTGGCCGCTGTGTCACCAACGTCGAGGGTGACGGCGAAACGCGTCAATTTGCCTGATGAACATGACTCAGAACGAGATGAACAACAAAACCGGCCTGCGTTGGCTGTGGCTGGCGGTGCTGGCCTTCGTACTGGACCAGGCGAGCAAGCTCGCCGTGGTCAAGCTGCTGCCGTTTGGCTATCCGGGGGTGGAGATCACCCCCTTCTTCAACCTGGTCCACGTCTACAACAAGGGGGCGGCCTTCAGCTTCCTGGCCGATCAGGGGGGCTGGCAGCGCTGGTTCTTCGCCCTGCTGGCGTTTGCCATCTGCGGTCTGCTGATCCATTGGTTGCGCAAGCAGTCGGTGACCCAGCGCTGGAGCGGTATCGCCTACAGCCTGATCATCGGCGGGGCGCTCGGCAACGTGTTTGACCGGCTGGTGCTGGGCCATGTGGTCGACTTCCTCGACTTTTACTGGCAGCGTGCCCACTGGCCGGCGTTCAACCTGGCGGACAGCTTCATCTTCATCGGTGCCGCCATGATCGTGCTGGATGGCTTCCGTGGCGAGAAAAAACAGGACGCGACCTCATGAGCCAGTCGATTGCTGCGGACAGCAGCGTGCTGTTCCACTTCTCTATCAAACTGGAAGACGGCTCGGTGGCCGACAGCACGGCGCTGCACGGCAAGCCGGCCCGTCTGCGGATGGGAGACGGCAGTCTGACGCCGAGCTTCGAGCAATGCCTGCTGGGGTTGCGAGCAGGGGAGAGCAAGAGCTTCACCCTGGTGCCGGAAGAGGCCTTTGGCCTCTCCAACCCCGATAACATCTACCATCTCGACCGCGCCAAGTTCGGTGCCGAGGTGGAGCCCAAGGTCGGTACCATCATACTGTTCGACCAGCCCAACGGCAGCGAGCTGCCGGGCATCATCCGGGCGGTGGAAGGGATGTCGGTCACGGTCGATTTCAACCACCCCCTGGCCGGTCATACGGTCACCTTCGAGGTGGAGATCCTGGGGGTTGATGACGAGGAGAAGGTGCACTGATGGATATCCTGCTCGCAAATCCCCGCGGCTTCTGTGCCGGTGTCGACCGCGCCATCAGCATCGTCGAGAGCGCGCTGGAGAAGTTCGGTGCCCCCATCTATGTCCGCCATGAAGTGGTGCACAACCGCTACGTGGTGAACAAGCTCAAGGAGGCGGGCGCCGTCTTCGTCGAGGAGCTCGATGAGGTGCCGGACGACAGCATCGTCATCTTCTCCGCTCACGGTGTCGCCAAGGTCGTGCGCGAGATGGCCAAGTCCCGCGCGCTCAAGGTGTTCGATGCCACCTGTCCGCTGGTGAGCAAGGTGCACATGGAGGTCCATCGCGCCAGCCGCAAGGGCTCCGAGGCCGTGCTCATCGGCCACGCCGGCCACCCTGAGGTGATCGGTACCATGGGGCAGTACGAGAATCGCGAGGGCGGCATGTATCTGGTGGAGACGCCGGCAGATGTGGCCAAACTCAAGGTGAAGAACCCGGACGATCTCTGCTTCGTGACCCAGACCACCCTCAGCGTGGACGAGACCTCGGACGTGATCGATGCATTGCGGGCTCACTTCCCCAAGATCCAGGGGCCGCGCAAGGATGACATCTGCTACGCCACCCAGAACCGCCAGGATGCGGTGCGGGAGATGGCCGGGCTGGTGGACGCCATGCTGGTGGTGGGGTCGCGCAACTCCTCCAACTCCAACCGCCTGCGGGAGCTGGCCGAGAAGGTGGGCGCCAAGGCCTACCTCATCGACGACGCCTCCATGATCGAGGCCGGTTGGCTGGCGGGAGTCAAGGCGATCGGTGTCACCGCCGGTGCCTCCGCCCCCGAGGTGCTGGTGCAGTCCGTCATCACCCGTCTGCGCGAGCTGGGGGGCAAGATAGTGACGGAGCATCCGGGCCGCGAGGAAAACGTGGTATTCGAAGTCCCCCCCGAACTTCGTATCCTCTGATGAAAATGCCGGCCAAGAGCCGGCATTTTTGTAGGCAGAGCGAGCAACTCCAGCATCGAGGCCAAAGGCGCTTCCGGGGAAAGGGTCATGATTGGTACAGGCTTCACTTTCTTCTTATTCCTGTGTTTTCCCTATCCATGACCTATGCATGAGAGGTATTCCTCTCAGGTATCTTCAACCGTGTACTGATGGTTATGAAGGCTCACTTCCAGCAGTCGGCAGGCTCCTTCACATCGGCCTTGGTGATGGTGAGCAGGGTACAACCGGTATCATTGCTCTGAGCTCCGCTGGCCTGCGCTTGCAGCTTGTAGGTGGCGGCACTGGTCGAGGCCGCAACCACGGAAAAACCGTAATAGTTGCTGCTTGGGTTGCCAAGATCCGCCAGGTTCGTGCTGTAAGCGCTGCTGGTGATCCGATACTCCTCCTGTTTGAGTTGCATGGTTATCAGAGTCTTGAATGCATCGGCGCGTCGGGAGTGTAACAATCCATTCTGGAAAGAGGGATAGGCAATGGCGGCAATGATGGCCACGATGGCGACCACGACCATCAATTCAATCAGCGTTATTCCTCTTGCGAAGCGTAGCGGCATCGGCATGGTTCCATAAGTGAGTTGGGACTATCATAGGATAGTACTCGCCAGCCCGAGAACGGGCTATAGACAGGAGTCTAGGCAAACATGGAAATGCGGATCAGGCCGGAGTCCGGCTTTACCTTGATAGAGCTGATACTCGCCTTGACATTGGTGGCGATCCTGGTCGCTGTCGCGCTCCCCAGCTATCGTTCGCTGCGCCAGGAACAGATGGTCAGGGCCGCCACCCAGGCCATCTACACCGATGTTATGTTGCTCAAGTCCGAGGCGGTCAAACGTAACAGCAATCTCACCCTCATCATTTTCAACAGCGGACTGAGCGGCTGGTGCTATCGGGTGGCGGTAGATGGGGCGGGTACCTGTAACAGCTGCGCCGACAGTTGCTCCAGCGTGGAAGGGAGAAAAGGTGGCGATGCCAGTGAATATCCGGGTCTCACCCTGACCGCCAGCTATACCGGAGGCAAACTCACCTTTTCACCACGCAGGGGGACTTTAGCTGCGGGTAATATTGAGCTGAGCTCTGATACCTATAACCTGCGGGTTGTCTCCAACAATGTGGGGCGGGTATCTACCTGTGCGCCTACAGGCAGCAAAGTGGGAGGCGTTCCCTCATGCTCTTGAGATACAATCGGGGCTTCAATCTGGTAGAGCTGATGGTGGCCATGGTGGCGGGTTTGCTACTGGTCGCCGCCGCTTCGGCGCTATTTGCTAGCATACTCAAGGCCAACAAGACTGCCATGCAGGTCAGTCGCCTCAATCAGGAGCTTCAGTCTATTACGGACATGATGGCCCGTGATATCCAGCGTGCAGGCTACGACGCCAGTGCGGCAGAACATACCCTGGATTCTGGGGTTTCTGGTACTCCATCGCTCTTCTATTTCGATTCGACCCAGCATTTGCTAAATAAGTATTCATCTTCGCCAGATAAATTTCGCTGTATCGCCGTGAAATACGATGAGCGTGATGCCAATGCTCCAAGCCCTGGCTTGCCAGGGGTTAAGGAGGCTGTTGTATACAGTTATCGTTCTACGAGCACAGATAGCTCCATATGGCTGGATGATCTATCCGCTTCAGCAAGTTTGGCGACACTGAGTGCTGCCTGTGGCACTGGGGGAGAGCGAATTAGTACGGATGATACTATCAAAATCACCGACCTGACCTTTACCCTGCTGCCTAGCTCTGTCTCTTCTGGAGCCAGAACCATCAGGCTAACAATTTCGGGCAACGACATTAAATCCCCGGCTCTGGGGCTCACCCTGCAGCGGGATATCAAGCTGCGCAACGACGGATTTTGATGCCATGAAACGTCACGCCGGTTTCACCACCTTTACGGTCACCCTGCTGCTGATCCTTATCTTGGTTGGCATTTCCCTCTTGGTGGGGAAACTGATGGTGGCCGACCGCAAGATCAGCGTCAACGAGGTGCAATATCGCCAGGCCCTGGCGCTGGCAGAACTGGGCATCGCCGACGGGATGGGGCGAGTAAGCATTGACCCTGCTTGGCGAAGCAGTTCCGGTATCTCGGTCAGTACAGCGCAGGGCACATATCTCCTGTCGGTGAAAGACGTACCCGATGAACTCGTCGAAGTAGGCACTTCACCCAATACACTGGAGGTGACACCGGTTGAGTTGGTATCCACAGCCACCTTGCCCAGCAATCTGGGAACCGCCACCGTGCGGGTGCTGGTGGCAGGCTACAGCTTGATGGCTGATTCCAAGGCCGTGCCGCTGATGGGGCTCGGGATCGCAATTGGTGGGGCCTTCAATGTTGTGGCCAACCCGAACGGCGGCGGACCCGGGGTCCCTCTGTCGGTCTGGTCGAAAGAGCCTGTGACTGGCAATGGCGCTTGGAAGACCTGTCATCTTGGGGACTTTAACGGTGGTTGTGGCACTGCTCTCAGCGATAGCGATAATATCGGGCCCGATATCAAGGCAAATGACTCTACGTTTCCCCCCGATCTTCTCTGGTACCTGTTCGGGGAGCCGGATACGGCTGAGGGCTGGGCCAATATGAATGACAAGGCGGTGGCGGCCCCTCCCGACTCCAGCTGTGGCTCCCTGGGACCGACTTCTGCGGGAATCTATATCGTTGAGGGCAACTGCGATTTGCCCGATGTCACGGGGAGTGCGAACTCTCCTGTGGTGCTGATAGTGAAGGATGGGAATCTGACTCTGAACGGAGGTAAGGATTTTAACGGTATTATCTTTGTCTATTCATCCACGAAGCCTTCCCCTTACGATGTCATGGCCACGGGTAATGCAACCATCAATGGTGCCCTGATCCTCAATACCCCTCCCAAGAACCTTAATGGTACCTTTGACCTGATATATGATCAGACGGTGATGAGCAGCATTCAGAGTGGGGCCATGTTCCAGTCCACCAAGATGGTGCCGGGCAGCTGGCGGGATTGGGATTAGTAGGGCGAGGAAAGCATATGGAAAAGCAGAAAGGATTTGGCCTGCTGGAGATCCTGATTACCCTGGTGCTGCTAGGGGTGGGGGTGGCAGGGCTCGTTTCTCTGGCGAAGGGGATGCTGGGCACGGCACGGGAAGGCGGGCGCTACGAGATCGCCATGCGGCTCGCCGAGTCTAGGCTAGACGAGTTTCGCAACTTCAACGCAGTGCGCACCGCGACCCCGCCACTAACCGCCTTTAAAAGTATTACCGCCGGGAGCGGCAGCAGCCAGTCACTCTCGAATGACAGCTATGGGGTGAGCTGGACGGTCAGCGACCAGTATCTGGATGGAGGAGCCTGGACAACCACCAAGCCTGCCGCCTATCTCTACGACTATCCGCAGCGCAAACTGATAGTGGTCACTGTTACCTGGAATGATAACGGTGGCGACTCACGTTTTCTGCAACTGGCCGGCGCTATTTCCCCCACCGGCTCCTTTACCAAAGAAGAAACCGGCGACGGTCTGGTCAAACCGCGGGATGGGCCCAAGGTCGATTACACCAAGGGGAGCGTGCCCGATGTGGTCGCGATTGAACTGGGTGATGGCAATAACAAGGAGACCAGCAAGCCGCTACCCAAGATCTCAACAGGTTCGGGCTCCAGTCGCACCATCCAATTTGATACGGCCACCTACTTGACCACGAATGGCATCAGTACGAGGAAGGCGATGCAAGATACCGCCACCGTCTACTGCAGTTGCACCTTCTCCGGCAACTCGGGCAGCGCCTACCTGCCAGCAAGCCCAACCTATATCGAATCGAGCAAGGTGCAATACTGGCAGGTCGGCAGCCAGCTGAATAAATCCATCGGTGTGTTGGACGGAAAGGCCAATCAACAAGGGACGCTTTGTTCAACCTGTTGCAGAGAACATTATGATGTGAATAGCCAGGGGTTTGCAGGTTATTTCTCTCCCCTGAACACAAGCAGGAGCAGGTACAGGGACAGCGGTGGCACTTTGGTGGCGGCGAGTAGTGGGGATTACCTCGATGCCTGCCGGTTTATCCGCATCGATGGTTTCTATCGTCCCGCTCCGGATTGGCGTCTCGCGAGCTTGACCAGTTTCTCGGCCAGTTTTCTCAATGATGCGACCAACCTTGCCAACTATCAAGCCTATGTCGCCTATGTGGTGACGACCCACGCTAAATGGCAGAAAACGGCCTTCTCCGGGAATACCGACAGCAGTTGGTCAGCACCCAGTTCTGCCCCCGCCATTCAATCCTTCAATATTTGGCTAGCGGCGAATAAGCCTTCGGGCAATACGACGGCACTGACAACGCCCATTGGCACGGTGCAGTTGATAAGCCGAGGTATCTATGTGGATATAATGCCGCCCAGCTATCTGGACGATGAGGTTTTTAAGGACGGAGTAAGCGAGCCGATTCTGGCCAAAATCCCGTTCCAAGATGTGAACATGACGCTGTTGAGTTCGTGGAGCAGCAGTAATGCATCCAAAGGGAGCGTGACGAGCCAACCGATAGCGACCGTGGTGAATACGGCTAATAACTACTATGGCACCTATAGCCGGGGACGGTTGACGGCTAATAGCACCACCTACAGTGGTACGCCGGTGGCCAATACCCCTATCACGATCACCGCCACAAGTTATCAGGGGAATTCAGGGGTTGTCGGGGCTGCTGTGCTGCCAGAGGATGCTAGCTCCAGTGCTATTATGACCTCTACCCTGCAGGTGACGATCCCGATCCCATCGACGGTACCGACAACCAGTATCACTGGGGTGATCAAATGCCTAGACCTTCATACGGAAAAAGGTAAGGGTCAGAACCCGGATGTTAATACCGCAGTGGCCTGTACAGAAACCTCTAAAAATCTGAATGCAACCATCAGTAATAGCAATGTGACGTGTACGGTACAGGATATCGGTTCACCAGCTGAGGCCAGTTATTCCTGTTCCGGTCCGGCGGGCAGCTTCTTCACCCTGACGCCGAGTAAGAACAAGTTTAGTTTTACGCCTAGCCTACTGTCATTTACGTTGCCGAGCAGCGGAACCAGTGCTGGCGACTGTGTGTTGATGGTGTCGGATGATTTGAAAAATGCGAACCCAGCCCCCAGTGACCCCCTCCCGACTAGCTGCAGTATTCCACCTTGATATGCTGATACTCGGGTGATTTATTATCCATTGCCTTCGGGCGCTGGCACAGCCAGCGCCTTTTCTTTATCATTCCCCATCATTTTCGAATTCAAGATGCATCGCCATGGCAAAAGCCCTCTCTCTGATGCTTGCCCAGTTGAATCTGACGGTAGGCGCCATCGAAGATAACTGTGACAAGGTACTGGCGGCAGCAGCCCTGGCCGATCAGCAAGGGGCCGATCTGCTGGTTTGCTCCGAGCTGGCCCTGACAGGATACCCGCCTGAGGATCTGCTGTTGCGCGCCGACCTGATGATCCGGGTCGAGGCTGCGCTGTCCCGCATCGCGGCATGGCAGGGACAATGTGCCATTCTGGTGGGCCATCCCTGGCGCGAAGAGGGGGCGCTTTACAATACGGCGTCTCTCTACGAGCGCGGTCAACTGCGGGCACGTTATTTCAAACAGGACTTGCCCAACTACGGGGTGTTCGACGAGAAGCGCTACTTCACTGCGGCGGCCGATACCTGTGTGGTGCCGTTCCGTGGCCATCAGCTGGGTTTGCTCATCTGCGAAGATCTCTGGCAGCCGGGTCCGGCGCTGGCCGCCAAGGCGGCGGGGGCCGAGCTGCTGCTCACCATCAATGCCTCTCCTTATGATCAGGAAAAACCCTGGATCCGCCGCGAGCTGATGGCGGAACGCTGCGATCAGACCGGCCTGCCGCTCATCTACCTCAACCAGGTATGCGGCCAGGACGAGCTGATCTTCGACGGCTGCTCCAAGGTGTTCAACAGCCAGGGCGAGCTGACCCACAAGCTTGCTCCATTTGCCGAAGAGCTGGCGCTGGTGCGCTTTGCCGATGGTCAGCCGGTGAAGGAGCGGGAACCCGCCGCACCGCTGGAGCCGTTGGCCGAGACCTATCAGGCCCTGGTGCTGGCGGTGCGCGACTATGTCACCAAGAACGGTTTTCAGGGCGCCGTGCTGGGCCTCTCCGGTGGTATCGACTCGGCGCTGACCCTGGCCATTGCGGCCGACGCCATCGGGGCGGACAAGGTGCAGGCGGTGATGATGCCGTTCCGATACACCGCCCAGATGAGCGTGGAGGATGCCAAGGAGCAGGCCGAGCGGATGGGGGTGGAGTTCAACATCATCTCCATCGAACCCATGTTCGAAGGCTTCATGACGCAGCTGGCACCTCTGTTTGAAGGGACCGCCCGCGACACCACCGAAGAGAACCTGCAGGCCCGCTGCCGCGGTGTACTCTTGATGGCGCTGTCCAACAAGCGCCGCCGTATCGTGCTGACCACTGGCAACAAGAGCGAGATGGCCGTGGGATATGCCACGCTGTATGGCGACATGGCGGGTGGCTTTGATGTGCTCAAGGACGTCCCCAAGACCTTGGTCTTCAAGCTGTGCGAATATCGCAACAGCGTGGAGTACGTGATCCCGCAGCGGGTCATCGATCGTCCCCCGTCGGCCGAACTGGCACCTGATCAGGTGGACCAGGACAGCCTGCCCCCCTATGACATTCTGGATGCCATCCTCAAGCGCTACGTGGAAGAGGATGCGTCTGTCGCCGACATGGTGGCGGAAGGTTTCGAAGAGGCGGTGGTACGCAAGGTGATCCGTCTGGTGGATCTCAACGAATACAAGCGCCGTCAGGCCGCCGTCGGCCCCCGCATCACGGCTCGCAACTTTGGTAAGGACCGCCGCTATCCCATCACGTCCGGGTTCGGCAAACAGAACTGGTAAGGAGTCACCATGAAGAAGATTGAAGCCATCATCAAACCGTTCAAGCTGGACGATGTGCGCGAGGCCCTGGCCGAGATCGGCATCAACGGCATGACAGTGTCCGAGGTCAAGGGGTTCGGCCGCCAGAAGGGCCATACCGAGCTCTATCGCGGTGCCGAGTACATGGTCGACTTCCTGCCCAAGGTCAAGGTGGAGCTGGTGGTGCAGGACGAGGATCTCGATGCCTGCCTGGAAGCCATCCAGAACACAGCGCGTACCGGCAAGATCGGTGATGGCAAGATCTTCGTCTGCGAGGTGGAGCGCGTCATTCGTATTCGTACTGGTGAAGAGAACGAAGACGCGATCTGATGTGGTGGATGTGCCCTGTGATGAACAGCAAGAGTCTGTCGTTCTGATGTCGTTGTACCGTATCGGGGTCGTGGCGGCGTGCTTGATGGCACTCACCGCGTGCAGTACCCGGCCGCCGGCCCAGCCGGAAAACCTGTGCCAGATCTTTCGGGAGAAACCCGAATGGCACGAGGCGGCGCTCAAGATGAACGAGAAGTGGGGGACACCTGTCCAGGTAGTGATGGCCATGATGTACCAGGAGTCCTCCTTCGTGCACGATGCCCAGCCGCCGATGCAGTATTTCCTCTTCATCCCCACCGGGCGGGCCAGTTCAGCCTACGGCTATGCCCAGGTGAAAGACGAAACCTGGGCCGACTACCAGCGGGAAACCGGCAACGGCTGGAGCGATCGCGACGACTTTGCCGACGCCATCGATTTCATGGGCTGGTACACTCACAAGGCACAGCGGCTCAACGGCACGTCCAAGTGGGATGCCTATGGCCAGTATCTCAATTATCACGAAGGCTGGGGGGGCTACCGACGTGGCAGCTACCGCAGCAAGGGATGGCTGATGAAGGTCTCCCGCAAGGTGGAGGCCCGTGCCCAGCGCTACGGTGCCCAGTATCGACAATGCAAGGATCAGCTCTCCAGCGGGGGCTGGTTCTGGTAACCAAATCAGGAGTCAGAAATGCCGTTATTGGACAGTTTTACCGTCGATCATACCCGCATGGCCGCCCCGGCAGTGCGGGTGGCGAAGACCATGCAGACCCCGAACAAGGACACCATCACCGTGTTCGACCTGCGTTTCTGCGTGCCGAACGAGGAGATCCTCTCCGAGCGCGGCATCCATACTCTGGAGCATCTGTTTGCCGGCTTCATGCGTGACCACCTCAATGGGAATGGGGTGGAGATCATCGACATCTCTCCCATGGGTTGCCGCACCGGCTTCTACATGAGTCTGATCGGTGCGCCGGATGAAGCCCGTGTTGGCGCTGCCTGGCAGGCCGCCATGAGCGACGTGCTGACCGTGCAGGATCAGGGCAAGATCCCCGAGCTGAACGAATACCAGTGCGGTACTTACAGCATGCACTCGCTGGAAGAGGCCCATGCCATCGCCCGCCATGTGCTGGAGCGCGGTATCGGTGTCAACCACAATGACGAGCTGGCCCTGCCGGAAGAGAAGCTGAAAAGCCTCTGATCCCGAGAAGGGAAGCATGAAAAAGGCCGGTCAATGACCGGCCTTTTTGCATCTGGTGGGATCAGGAGGGCAGTGGCATCACCCGATTGCGTCCCAGCTCCTTGGCCTTGTAGAGCAGCTTGTCGGTACGCTCGATCAGGGTGTCTGCCGTCTCCTGGGGGATGTATTCCCCCACACCGAACGAGGCGGTGATGTGATCGATGCGTCGCCCGGATTTGCGATCCAGAATCGACATCCGCTCGATGACGCGACGCAGGCTCTCGGCCATCTGGCGGGTCAGCGCCAGGGCGCGGTTTGGCACCAAGAGGGCAAACTCCTCACCCCCCAGGCGATAGGCGGTTATGCCCTCCTTGCTGGCCTCTCGCAGCCGCTTGCCGACGATGCGCAGCACCTGGTCCCCCAGCAGATGTCCGTATTCGTCGTTGAAGTTCTTGAAGCGATCGATATCGGTCAGGATCAGGGAGAAGGGCTGCTTGCTACGGATGAGGCTGTCCATCTCGAGATCGAAGGCGCGTCGATTGAGCAGAGACGTGAGCGGGTCCTCGGTGGCGAGCTTCCTCGTCTCGTTCAGGGCCTGTTTCAGCTCCTTTATCTCTTTCTCGGCGCTGCTGAGCTGGTTGCGAAAGTGGAGGGTGGACATGCGTACGTCACGTGACTCGCGCACGAGATCCCGCAGGATCCCCATGGTGTCTTCCAGGCTGAGCCCCTCGTCATCAATCTTGCTCAGCTTGTCGAAACTCTTGTCGAGCATCTCCTGAAACAGCCCGGTATCGGAGATGGCATCCTGCATCGAGTGACTCAGCTCGCTGGCCATGGCCGCCAGATTAAGTTTCATCGCCTCCATCTGCTGCTCGTCCTGAGCCGCAAGGTGCTGGTGGTAGAGACGCTCACAGGTGGTCAGGGAGAAGGTCCCCTGTTGTTTTATCGCCTGATCGACGGCATGGTTGAGTTCGGGCATGTCGCCGGAGACATAGCTGTACCAAAGGTGATAGTTGTTCGGCGTGGTGGGAATTTGATACTTGATCATCAGGGGAACCGCCTGTTTCAAATAGGCGGCAGATTGGGCGAACGAGTCCTTGCTCATGAGTTCCGAGTCTCACATACCTGCAAACTGTGTCCAGTATGACAGAGAGAATGGCCAAAAGGCAGTCGATGGATGCCATTAGCTCCCCCCTCCGATATAATGTCTGCGTTATTACCTACCCTAAGGCCTGCTTATGTCTCAAAAAGATCCTTTCCTCCAACGCGAGGCCGAAAAATACGAAAACCCCATCGCCAGTCGCGAGATGCTGCTGGAGCTCATCAAGGGCCATGAGAAACCCATGTCCCGGGAAGAGCTGGCCAAGGTCCTCAAGCTGACCGATGAAGAGCCGTTGGAAGCCTTGCGACGTCGTCTGCGTGCCATGGAGCGCGACGGGCAGCTCGTGTTCACCCGCAACCAATGTTACGCCCTGCCGGATCGCCTGAATCTGGTCAAAGGCTATGTGCTTGGCCACAAAGATGGATTCGGTTTTCTGCGCCCCGAGGGTGGTGGAGCGGATCTCTTCCTGAACAACCGCGAGATGCAGCGCCTGATGCATGGCGACTATGCCCTGGTGCAGCCGACTGAGATCGATCGCAAGGGTCGTCAGGAAGCGCGTCTGGTGCGCCTGCTCAAATCCCGCGAGGCGGACATCGTCGGTCGTTACTTCGTCGAGAACGGCGTCGGTTTCGTGGTACCCGATGACAGCCGCATCGGCCAGGACATCATCATCCCGGAAGGGGAGAACAAGGGAGCTCGCCAGAGCCAGGTCGTGGTCGTGCGCATCAACCAGCGCGCCACTGCCCGCTTCAATGCGGTCGGCACCGTCTTGGAAGTCCTGGGTGAGAACATGGCGCCCGGCATGGAGATCGAGATCGCCCTGCGTACCCACGGCATTCCGCACACCTGGCCGGAAGAGGTGACCAAGGAGGTCGCCGGTCTCGGCGAGCAGGTGCCGGAGAAGGCCAAAGAGGGTCGCATCGATCTGCGCGCCCTGCCGTTGGTGACCATCGACGGGGAAGACGCCCGCGACTTTGATGACGCCGTCTTCTGTGAAGCCAAGCGCGGTGGTGGCTGGCGCCTGTGGGTCGCCATCGCGGACGTTTCGGCTTATGTGAAATCGGGCACGGCCCTCGACACCGAAGCCTATCAGCGCGGCAACTCGGTCTACTTCCCCGAGTTCGTGGTGCCCATGCTGCCGGAGGTGCTCTCCAACGGTCTGTGTTCCCTGAACCCGCAGGTCGACCGGCTCTGCATGGTGTGCGAGATGACCATCTCCGCCGCCGGCCGCATGTCCGGCTACAAGTTCTACGAAGCGGTAATGAACTCCCACGCTCGCCTGACCTACACCAAGGTAGCGGCGATCCTGGACGGGGATCCCAAGCTGCGTCAGCAGTATGATCCGCTGGTGGGCCACATCGAGGAGCTGAGCAACCTCTACAAGGCGCTCAAGCATGCCCGTCATCAACGCGGTGCGGTGGAGTTCGAGAGCGAGGAGACCCGCTTCATCTTCAACGCCCAGCGCAAGATCGACCGTATCGTACCGCTGGTGCGCAATGACGCCCACAAGATCATCGAAGAGTGCATGATCCAGGCGAACGTGGCAGCCGCCCGCTACATCGAGAAGAACGAGGCCGCCGCCCTGTTCCGGGTGCACGACCGCCCGGGCGAGGAGCGTCTGACCGGCTTCCGTGACTTCCTGGCCGAACTGGGTCTGGAGCTCAAGGGGGGCCTGGAGCCCGAGCCGAAGGACTTTGCCGACCTGGCCGCCAAATTCGAAGGGCGCCCGGATGCGGAACTGCTCTCCACCATGCTGCTGCGCTCCATGCGTCAGGCCATCTATCAGGCCGACAACATCGGTCACTTCGGCTTGGCCCTGAAGTCCTACGCTCACTTCACCTCGCCAATCCGTCGTTACCCGGATCTCATCCTGCACCGGGCGATCAAGTACCAGACCGCCAAGGAGCAGCAGGGCAACCTGCGCCACAAGTGGACGCCGAGCGGTGGCTACCACTACCAGCTGGAAGAAGTGGACCCGATGGGCGAGCACTGCTCCATGACGGAGCGCCGTGCCGATGATGCCACCCGCGACGTGGCAGACTGGCTCAAGTGCGAGTACATGCTGGATCACGTGGGTGACGAGTTTGACGGCGTCATCGCCAGCGTCACCGGTTTTGGCTTCTTCGTGCGTCTGGCGGAGATCCACATCGACGGTCTGGTGCACGTCAGCACCCTCACCAACGACTACTACCAGTTCGACCCGCTGCACCAGCAGCTGATCGGCGAGAACTTCCGCCGCCGCTACCGTCTGGGTGACAAGGTGCGGGTCAAGGTGATGGGCGTGAACCTGGACGATCGCAAGATCGACTTCGTGATGGTGGAAGAGCCCCTCAAGGCCACCGGCAAGAACGCCAAGGAGATGGCGCGCAAGCAGGCCGAGATCAAGAAAGAGAAGGCCAAGAGCGCCCAGCGCCACGAGAAACGCAAAGAGGGCAAGGAGAGCGGTAAATCCGACAAGGGTGGCCGTGCCAAGCCCAGCAACAGACGACCGAGCAAAAAGGCTCGCGACAAGGCCAAGAGCACTAAATGAGTACTGAACTGATCTACGGCATTCACGCCGTCTCCGCGCTGCTGGAGCGCACCCCCGAGCGCTTCATCGAGGTGTGGGCTCTCAAGGGCCGCGATGACGAGCGGCTGCATCCCCTGCTGGCCGAGCTGGAATCCCTCGGTATCAGGGTGCAGAGCGTGAACCGCAAGACGCTGGATGACAAGGCGGAAGGCAACAATCACCAGGGCATCATGGCCAAGGTGATTGAAGCGCCCAAGCTGGCCGAGCACGACCTGGCCAGCCTGCTGGACGGTCTGGCGGCGCAAGAGACAGCGCCCTTCCTGCTGGTACTGGATGGGGTGACCGACCCGCACAATCTCGGCGCCTGTCTGCGCAGTGCCGATGCGGCCGGGGTACATGCGGTGATCGTGCCGCGGGACAAGGCCACAGGCCTCACGTCCGTGGTGCGCAAGGTCGCCTGTGGCGCCGCCGAAGTGGTGCCGCTCATCCAGGTCACCAACCTGGCCCGCAGCCTGCGCGAGCTGCAGGAGCGCGGCGTCTGGATCGTGGGTACCGCCGGCGAGGCGGATCACGATCTCTATCAGGCCAAACTCACCGGCCCCATGGCGCTGGTGATGGGGGCCGAAGGCAAGGGGATGCGCCGCCTGACCCGCGAACATTGCGACGAGCTGGTGAGCATCCCGATGGCGGGGGCAGTATCCAGCCTCAACGTCTCGGTGGCGAGCGGTGTCTGCCTGTTCGAAGCCGTGCGCCAGCGCCGCGTCTGACAAGACGATGACCGACAGACCCCCCTTTGTCTGGGAACGGGTTGCAGATGAGCAGGAGGCCGAGCGCCTCCTCTCTTTTGCCCGTCCGCTGACCCTGAGCCCCCGTGCCTGCCTCTGGCATGCTGGGGATCGACCTGATCTGCTGGTGATGGTGGAGCAGGGACTGCTGCGGGCCAAGGTGGTGCTGGCGGATGGCCGTGAGTACATCAAGGAGTTCTACTGGGAGGGTGACGAGTTCCTCGACTTCCACCACCTGCTCAGTGGTGAGCCCGCCCGCTACAGCGTGGAGGCGCTGGAGCCTTGCCGGCTGCAGCTTCTTCCGCTGGCGGATCTGCGCCGACTCCCTTGCTGGCCCGCCTGGTATCACCATCTCCTTGAAGTGCAACTGCGCATCAAGGAGGAGAAAGAGCTGTTGCTGCTGACCGGGGGTCCAGAGGCGCGCTATCAGCATTTTCTGCGAAGCTTCCCCGCGCTGGATGCCAGGGTCCCGGATCACCAGATTGCCGCCTATCTGGGGATCACCCCCATCAGCCTGAGCCGCATCCGCAGGCGGCTGAAAACGCGCGATCAGGGTTGAGCCAGGGGGGGGGGCCGATGAACCTGGGCAGAGATCGGCTCTTTGCCGGCCATGTCCGCATTGGATGAAAAGGGGGGCAACTTAACCAAGGTTAATGCCCCTCGTCGGGGGCAAGATTATGCTGTCAGACCCCATTAAACAGGAGTCATTCATGAACTGGAGTATGAAATCCTGGTCCGAGCTGACCACGGATGAATTGTATGAGCTGCTTGCCCTGCGCGCCGAGGTGTTCGTGGTGGAGCAGACCTGCCCTTTCCAGGATCTGGACGGGCTGGATCGCCGTGACGGCGTGCTGCATCTGCTCGGTCGTGAGGGGGATCACCTGGCGGCCTATGCCCGCATCATGGCACCCGGCATTGGTGATGACAGCGGCGCCGCCATCGGCCGCGTGGTCACCTCTCCCACGTTGCGGGGGGGCGGACTGGGTCACCGCCTGCTGGCGCAAGCGGTCAGAGAGTGCGAGACACGCTGGCCTGCACACAGCATCTGGCTCGGTGCACAGGCCCACCTGCAAGGTTTTTACGGCCAGCATGGTTTCGTGGCCGAAGGGGAAGGGTATCTGGAAGATGACATCCCTCACATGGGGATGCGAAGGGAGCCTGCCTGACGCCGTCAGGCGCCAGGAAAGGGGCAAGTGGCCCCTCACCCGTGGTGCATCGCATGGTTTTTTGCTACCCCGTGGCCATGTGGTCGTCAGCCCGGGGTGAGATACCGCCGCGCTGATCTGCCTGCGGTCTCTCTGTCGGGACACCGCCCCGGTCAGGGCGGTGCGGCATCAGGAGGGCTGGGGTGGTTCAGGGGGTGACCCGGGTGGTGAGGGTAAATCCCTCTTCACTGGAGGCCAGCGTCACCTGAACCTGGCCCAACTCGGTCAGAGTGCCCACATGGGTGCCGCCACAGGGAATGGTGATCTCCCGACCGTCCACCATGCCATGCCAGTAGCGGGAATCGATGATGGCATCACCGGCCCGGCTGCGGCGGATCTCGCCTCCTTCTTTGAGCCAGCGCATCAGCTGCTCGTTGACCTGGATCGCTATCCTGTCGAGGTCGGCCAGCAGTGCCTCGCTGTTAATTCCCTTTTTTCGAAGGCTCTTGCCGATCCGGTACTGCTCCTTTGATCCTCTGGGCTCGACCCGGGAGTGCTGGGTGGCGAGGCGGTCGAAATCCGGCTGCCCGAGAGCGTCCAGCTCGCTTGTCTCCTTTCGCCAATAGGGCGTGAGCGCCCGATTGAGGGCCAGTGCCACCAGGTGGCAGGCGCTGTGGCCCAGGCTCAGGGCATGGCGTGCCTCGGCATCCACTGTCAGTTCCACAGGCGAGCCAATGGCAAGGTGATGGGAACCGGCGAGGGGATGCACCACCACGAAAGCCCACCCATCCACCCCTCGCTTGACCGGAATCTCCGTATCCACGAACAGCTCGCCCTCGGGACTGATGGCGCCCATGCGGCAGGGGCCCACGGCCGCTTCCCCCCCTTCCCAGCGCACAGTGCCCACGTCACCGGGTTGATCGGGCCAGAGGTGGCTCTGGGGATGAAAGGGGGTGAGGTCGGTGACCAGCAGGGTCGGATCCCCCTGTTTGCAACAGACGACGCTGGCCTGTTCCTGATGGTGGCCCAGTACGAAGCTGGCTCGGGTATGTTCCATGGCAGGGCTCCCGCAACGAGATGATGAGAAGGGAAAGGGGCAGCATACGCGAAAGTGCGAAGAGGCTCATCAACCCGGGTCAATGAGCCTCAAGATGGCGTTAGAGGGTGGTGACCAGCAGATAGGCATTGAGGCCGATCACCAGGGCGACGATGAGGCGCCCCACGGCCTGGGTGACGGGGTGATTGCGATGTGCCCCCATCAGGGCGCGATCACCGGTCAGGATCAGCAGCGGAATGAGAGCGAGGGCGATGCCGAAGCTCAGCACTACCTGGCTCAACACCAGGATTTCAGTGGTGTTGAGGCCCATGGCGATCACCACGAAGGCGGGAGCCATGGTGATGGCTCGGCGCAGCCAGAGCGGGATGGTGAAGCGCACGAAGCCCTGCATCACCACTTGGCCGGCCAGCGTGCCCACCACGGTAGAGCTGATGCCGGAGGCGACCAGGGAGAGGCCGAACAGAGTCGCGGCCGCCTGGCCCAGCAGCGGGGTGAGGGTCTGGTAGGCCGACTCCAGCTCGGCTACTTGCTGGTTGCCGGAGCTGTGGAAGGCGGCTGCCGCCATGGCCATCATGGCCAGGTTGACGAAGCCGGCGATGGTCATGGCGATGGCCACGTCGATCCGGGTGCTGTGCAGTCGCTGGGTCACCGTGCCTTGCTCCTGGGTGTGCTGGGTCAGGGCCGAGTGGAGGTAGATGACATGGGGCATCACGGTGGCACCTAGCACGCCGGCAGCAAGATAGACAGCATCACCATTGGGGAGGCCGGGGAAGAGTGCCCCTTCCAGCAGACTCGGCAGATAGGGGCGCGAGAAGATCAGCTCGACGATGTAGGCGGCGGCCACGAACAGCAGCAGGCCTCCCACCACGAACTCCAACGGCTTCTGGCCGCGGGATTGCAACATCAGGATCCCCCAGGTGACCACCGCGGTGATGCAGGCACCTTCCAGCAGGGTGATGCCGAGCAGCAGCTTGAAGCCGACCGCAGCGCCGATGAACTCGGCGAGATCGGTGGCCATGGCGATGATCTCCGCCTGTACCCAGTAGGCCCAGACCGCCGGCTTGGGCAGCCGGTCGCGAATGTGCTCCGCCAGGTTCTTGCCGGTGACGATGCCGAGCTTGGCCGAGAGGGTCTGCACCAGCATGGCCATCAGATTGGCCCACACCACTACCCACAGCAGTTGATAGCCGAAGGTGGAGCCGGCTTGGATATTGGTCGCAAAATTGCCCGGGTCGATATAACCGATGGCGGCGATGAAGGCGGGGCCGAGCAGGGTCAGCTTGAATTTGCGGGCCGGGATGGCCGTGGTGAGCGCAGGTTGCATACTGTCATCCTCCGTGGGGATATGAGGAGAGTATGGATCTAAATGATAATTGTTATCAATTAAAGTTTTGTATCGGGCTCATCGAGAAAAACATCTTGCTTCGCCAGTTGCAGTGGGAGAGGTGATTTCGTACAATACGCCGCCCTAGAAAGCAGCGTCTAAACATCACTATGTTCCTTGCCTCCGAGGTCTGGCTGCACCTGGGCGGAGGCTGAATTAATCCGTAAGGAGCTAAAATGCGTCATTACGAAATCGTCTTCATGGTTCATCCGGACCAGAGCGAGCAAGTACCTGGCATGATCGAGCGTTACACCGGCGCTATCACCACCGCTGGTGGTACCATTCATCGCCTGGAAGATTGGGGCCGTCGTCAACTGGCTTACCCGATCGACAAGCTGCACAAGGCTCACTACGTTCTGATGAACGTAGAAGCTGAACAGGCCGTTATCGATGAGCTGGAAACCAACTTCCGCTTCAACGATGCCGTTATCCGCAACATGATCATGCGCACCAAGCACGCCGTGACTGAAGTTTCTCCGATGGCCAAGGCCAAGGAAGAGCGCTTCACCCGTCGTGACGACGAGCGTCGCGAAGATGCTGTTGAAGCGTCTTCCGAAGAGTAATTCTTAGATCACCGCATTAGAGGATAAAGGCCATGGCACGTTATTTCCGTCGTCGTAAGTTCTGCCGCTTCACCGCCGAGAACGTTACCGAGATCGACTACAAAGATATCGTTACTCTGAAAAACTACGTCACTGAATCTGGCAAGATCGTACCGAGCCGTATCACCGGTACCCGCGCCAAGTATCAGCGTCAGCTGGCACGCGCCATCAAGCGTGCTCGTTACCTGGCTCTGCTGCCGTACACCGATCTGCACAACAAGTAAGAATCGGCCCGGCGCTTACGCCTAACTCAACGAAATTTATAGAGGAAAGGTAATGCAAGTTATCCTGCTCGATAAGATCGCCAAACTGGGCGGTCTGGGTGACCAAGTTTCCGTAAAAGCTGGTTATGCCCGTAACTACCTGATCCCGCAAGGCAAAGCTGTTATGGCCACCAAGGCCAACATCGAAGCCTTCGGTGCTCGTCGCGCTGAGCTGGAAGCCAAACTGGCTGCCAACAAGGCTGCTGCCGAAGAGCGCGCTGCCAAGCTGGGTGAGCTGGCTGCCGTTGTCATCGCCTCCAAGTCTGGCGACGAAGGCAAGCTGTTCGGTTCCATCGGTACCCGTGACGTGGCTGAAGCCATCACTGCTGCCGGCGTAGCCGTTGCCAAGAGCGAAGTCCGCATGGGCAATGTTCTGCGTAACACCGGTGAGTACGAAGTTGTTGTTCAGCTGCACGCTGACGTCAAAGCAACCGTACAAATCCAGGTCGTTGCTCTGTAATAGCGTTCCGCTCTTGCAGAAAAACCCGCGCACATGCGCGGGTTTTTTATTTTCAGATCAAGGGGTAAAGTGAAGGTCTGTTCCTCTGGAGGAGAACCTTTATGGCTGCCTGGGTTGAAGGTCGGGTCATCGAGCGCATCGAGTGGACACCCACCCTGCTCTCCCTGCGTGTGGAGGCGGAACTTGCCCCCTACAAGGCGGGTCAATTCACCAAGCTGGCCCTGGAGCAGGGCGAGCGTCGCGTCCAGCGTGCCTACTCCTTCGTCAATCCTCCCGGCACGCCCTATCACGAATTCTATCTGGTGGAGATCCCCGGCGGTGAACTGAGCCCCTCTCTCGGTTCCCTGCAGGTGGGCGACAGCCTGCTGGTGCAGTCCCAGGCCACCGGTTTTCTGACCCTGGATGAGATTCCCCCGGGACGGGACCTGTGGCTGCTCTCAACCGGCACCGCCATCGGCCCCTTCCTCGCCATGCTGGCCGAGGGACAGGTCTTCGACCGCTTCGAGCATCTGGTGCTGGTACACGGGGTGAGAAAAGGGGAAGAGCTCAGCTATCAGCCGCTTATCGCCAGTTTTGCCGAGCAGCATGGCGAGCGTTTTCGCTATGTTCCCTTCGTCAGTCGTGAGACCTGGCCGGGGGCGATGGCAGGGCGTATCCCGGCAGCCATCGTCGATGGCAGCTTGCAGGCAAGGGTGGGGCTGAACTTCTCCCCCGAGTTGAGCCAGGTGATGATCTGCGGCAACCCCGCCATGGTGAAAGAGACTCAGCAGACCCTGCTCGGGCTGGGGCTTGCCAAGAACCTGCGTCGCGCCCCCGGCAATATCAGCATGGAAAACTACTGGTAGGGGACATGACTCCAGGGGCCACAGGCCCCTCAACCATGTCCATGGGCATGCTGGTCAGTGTTTTTGGTGGCCGTTGCCGCCGTGCTTGTTCCTGGGCTTGTCATGGCCCTGACCCGGGTTGTTGCCACTGTGAATGCTGCGGTTGTAATGGTCGCGGTATTTGCCATCCATGTTGTCGCAGTTGAGCTGGATGCGGCTGGTCCGGGTGCTGACATCCAGGCAGTTGTGCTGCCACCACTCGTACTCCTTGTCGTCCCAATCCAGGCTTACCCGGCCCCGGTCGGTGGAGATCCGGATGTCGTCATCGTGTTTGGAAGGGGGGGCAGCAAAGGCCATTCCCTGAACCAGAAGCAGGGAGAGCAGCAGTGCGCCGCGGGAAGTCATGGTCATGTGGGTCATCGCATCAAGGCTCCTGTCAGGGGGATCATTGATCCGGTTGCGTGCTGATCTGGTTGGTGCTGGGGGGCTGGTTGCGCTGCGTCTCGTCCTCCAGATTGAGGTTGGTCCTCTTGCAGTCGGCGGCGGCCGCGTCACCGCTCCCGAGATCGAAGCAGTTGCTCTGGGACCAGTCAAACTGCGTGTCATTCCAGTCCAGATTGAAGGTCAGCGCATCCACGGAGAAGGTCTGGCTCCCTTCGTCCTGTGCCAGGGCGCTACCGGTGATCAGAAAAAGAGAGAGCAACAAAGCCGTCGTTCTGTTCATGATGTCCTCGAGTCGTGTTCGGTGGAAATGAGTGTAATGCGGCGGGCTTAACCCGAGCATAACCGCAGATGTCCTTCAGGTACGGGGTCGATTGTAGTGTTTTTCTGCTGCCGATTTGCACGTTTTGGTCGCACTCTGGGCAGCTGATCGTCCATGGGCGGGAATTCGGGGATTTGCCCTTCTCTCCGGGGGAGTGGCGACTATAATCGGCAGCCAACTTTTCCTGCAGACGTTTCCCGTTTCATCATGACTACTCAGGCTTGCGCCGCATTGCGCTACCCCAAGGGATGGTTCGCCCTCACGACTGTCTACAGTTTTACCGGGCTGGCCATTCTGGCTTCCATCGTCTTCTCCCTGCTGCTGTTTCTCTCCATCGACGAAAACCCCCTGATGAAGTGGCTGTTCGGCGGGCTGGCCATCATCTTCGAGCTGGGCAAGTTCTATGTCTGGTACGAGTACGGCGAGTGCAAGGCGAGGCGGGATCTGGGCGGCGCCTTCTGGTCGCTGCTGTTCTACAGCGTGCTGGCCGCCATCTCCATCGGGGGCAGTATCGGCGGCATCAACAGCGCCACCAACACCATCCTGAGCCAGCAGGCGCGTCACGAGCGGGAGATAGCCCGTTTCGACGAGCAGATAGCCAGCATAGAGCGGCAGATCCAGCTCAACGAAGAGGCGGCCCGCAAATACATCGAGATGGCGCGTATCTCGAGCGGCGTCAGCGGTCTGCAGCAGGCCAACACCAAGCTCAGGCTGCGTCAGGACGAGCTGCGCCAGGAGCGGGACGCCAAGCCGCTGGGGGAGCAGTCCTCCATGCTGGGGCTGATGAGCAGTCTGGCGGACGGGGTGGGCATGAGCATCGGCCAGGTGCAGTTCCTGCTGGTCTGCTTCCTGTCTATCCTGCTCGATGCGTTTGGTGCCTTTTTCGTCAGCCTGATCGGTGAGGAGAACCGCTTCCGCCGTCAATGGATGTGGCAACGGGAGAAGGCGCAAGCCGAGGCCCGGGTCGCAGTGCCGACCCCGGAGCCGCCAGCCATCAGCAGACCCATG
This sequence comes from Aeromonas sp. R5-1, assembly GCF_040908265.1. Classification (NCBI taxonomy): domain Bacteria; kingdom Pseudomonadati; phylum Pseudomonadota; class Gammaproteobacteria; order Aeromonadales; family Aeromonadaceae; genus Aeromonas; species Aeromonas sp. R5-1. Next base: position 728 of record NZ_JBFODJ010000048.1, on the reverse strand, counting down.
CCCGAGCCAGCCGTGGTCGCCCAGGTGCGCGGCGCGCTGGAGAGCGGCGAGCTCAAATGCAGCAAACGCAAGGTGGCAGAGGCATTGTCACTGTCTCTGGAGGAGGTGGACCGGGTGTTCCAGCATCTGCTGGCGCAGGGCGTGCTGGGGCAGGGCAGCAATCGTCACTACCATCTTCGTGCCGAGCAGGGGTGAATCCGGCTCCGTCGAACCAGATAAGACCCTCATAGGGTTGCTGTCTGAGGGAGGCGAGGCGGCTATCCAGGTTGCCTGCATGGATTTCCAACTGGTGCCCGTCGGGATCCAGCAGATAGAGTGAATCCCCTTCGCTGCTGTTCTTCTTCCACTCCACGACGCCCGCCGCGCGCAGACGGGTGCAGAAGGCAGGAAACTGTTCAGGCGAGATGCCAAACGCGACATGGCTGTAATCTCTGGCCGGTTGGGGAGGATCGCAGGAGAGACAGAGCCAGAGATCGCCGAGGGTGAGATAGGCTCCCCGTGCCCATCTCACCCTGGGGCGACATCCCAGCAAGTCGACATAAAAGGCAACGCTGCTGTCGAGATCGCCGGTTGCCAGCGTGAGATGGTTCAGTCCATGCAGCATCTTTTCTTCTTCCCCCTTGTCCCTGAACCCTAAATAGCTGTTCCGAATAGTAGATCACCGGAGGAAGGGAACTCAGTCCAGTTTGTGCGATCTGATTAGTCGCTAAGGAAGGTGCGAACAAGTC